>CAZJJQ010000122.1:0-9016 GCA_964546345.1 uncultured Planctomycetales bacterium | reverse complement strand
GCCGGGACGAACACGTCGTGGTCGCCCGGCTCCTCGGCGTCGTCGGCGTCGGCGAAGACGACGACGTGCTTCGTCGCCTGGCCCGCGCGGGACAGCTCGCCGGCGGCCGCGTGGACCGCGGTGGCGGTGAAGATCCCTCCCCCCATGGACTCGATGGACCGCACGGCCGCGTAGATGCCGGGCTTGTCGCGGACGGGCCCCATGGGCACGACGAGGTGGGGCGCCGAGTCGACGGCGATCACGGCGACGGAGTCGAGCGAGGTCAGGAGCTCGATCGCGGCGCAGGTGCCCCGGTTGCCGAGGTCCATCTTCGTCCCGCCGCCGGCCACCGTCATGGCCATGGAGCCCGAGCGGTCGAGCGCGATGGCCATGGCGAGCGCGAACTTGCGCTGCTCCTGGCGGAGCTCGAGGGAGACGGGGAGCACGTCCTCGACGGGCGTCAGGTGCCAGCCACCGGCGCCGAAGGAGGCCTTCCCCCCCGTCATCAGGAGCCCGCCGCCGAGGTCGGTGACGAACGAGGCGAGCGCCTCGAGCGCGCCGTCCGCCAGGTCCTCGGCGGGCACGTCCTCGAGGATCACGGCGCGATACGCGTCGAGCGCGTCGAGCGTGAGGGGCGCGTCGGCGGCGCCGGACACGTCGACCGTGAGCCCGGCGGAGGCGAGGCTTCGGGTGAGACGGTCGTCGCGCCCGCCGGGCGTGACGGCGAGGATCCGCGCGGGTGCGTCGACGCGGAGGGCGGCGCGGGCGACGTCGTTCTCGGGGACGCGGTCGGGCGCGTCGAGGAGCACGCGCAGCCGCAGCTCGTGGACGCCGGGCGTCGCGATCCGGTCGCGCACCCCGATGCGGTCGAGGCCCGCGCGGAACGTGCGGCGGCCCTCGGCGACCAGGGCGCCGTCCCGCTCGAGCCGCCAGGTGCCCTCGACGGGACGGTCGGAGCGCACCCACGCCGACAGCTGGAACGGCTCCCCCGCCCCCACCTCGGCGGGGATCGCGAGCACCTCGACGGCGAGATCGTGCTCGCCGCGGCGCCGGTGGGGGACCACGACGACGCGCTCGTCGCGCCGCGCGGCGCGCCGGGCGGCGGCCTCGGCCTCGCCGCCCGTGGCCTCGCCATCGGAGAGCAGCAGGAGCGAGCCCGGCCGATCGGGCGGGATCAGGGCCAGCCCGGCGTCGATGGCGCGGGCGAGGTCGGTGCCGTCGCGGTCGAGCGAACGCACCTCGGGCGTGCGCACGAAGCCCTCGACGGGGACGTGCTCCACCACGGGCTCGCGGCCGAACGCCACCTCCCCCACCCGGTCGCCCGGCCTCGCCTCCTTCGCGACGCGCCCGGCGAGCTCCTCGACGACGCGGGCGGCCGACGCGGGCACCGACCGAGACCGGTCGAGCAGGAGGATCAGGTCGCGCCCGTGCGTCACCCGGCCGCCGTACGGCTCGGCGAGGATCGCGAGCACCAGCAGGAGCGCGAGGGCCCGCAGCACGGTGACGGGCCAGGTGCCCAGGAGGTGCCGACGGAGCAGCAGCAGGGGCACGAGGCCCAGGAGGAACGCCTCGGGGCGCACGAGGTGGATCACGCGCCCCCCTCCCGACGCCGGACGAACCAGACGTCGGCGACCAGGGCCGAGAGGAGGAGCAGCGCGAGGATCCGCGCCTCGAGCCGACCCGGGAGGGCCGCGGCGGAGGCGACCGTCGTCGCGCCCGTCGGGCCGACGGCCGGCTCCGCGGCGGGGCGCGTCGCCGTGCGGGCGCCCGTGAGATCGGACTCCTGGGCGTCCACGAACTGCACGGCGAAGCGGGCCAGGTCGCCCGCGGGACCGACGAGCCGGTGGAGGCCCGGCTCGCGAGCCTCCCACGAGAAGACGCGGAGGCCCCGCGCGGGCTCCTCCCGCCCCGAGGGCGCGACCAGACGCCAGGGCGCGGGATCCGCCCCGTCGCCGCCGTGGCGGTAGACGAGGGGCTCGTCGAGCCGCAGGTTCACGGCGCCCGGCCCGGGCAGGGCGGCGCGCACCCGTTCGACGGCGTTCGCCACGAGGATGGGCCAGTCCGGCGACGCGGGCAGCGTGCTGCGCGCGAGGTCGAGGTTGAGCCGCCACGCGTGGCCGCCGGGCGTCGCCTCCTCGGTCACGAGCGGCTGCTCGCCGGCGAGCACGAGCGGACGACCGACCATGGCGCCGCGCCCGGCGCTCCAGACGATCCCCTCGAGCGTGGTGCCGACGAGGAGCGGATGGCGGCGCTCCACGACGAACGGCCCCACCCAGTCGTCGCGCTCGGCCCCGAGAGGCCCGATGTCGAGGCGGGAACCGCGCGCCGCGGCCCCGGCGCCCCCGCTCCCGAGCACGAACGCGGCGGAGGAGGCGTCGTCCACGCGCCGCACGTCCGGCAGCGCGCCCAGCAGGCGCTCGATCCCGAGGACGCCCGCCTCGGCCGGGGAGAGGGCGTTGGCGATCGTGACCACCCGCGGGGGCTCGGGGAGCAGCAGCACCTCGTCGTCCACGGCGAGGGCGTCGCGGCGCAGGGAGAGCCGGACGGGCAGGTCGCTGCGTGCCAGCTCGACGCCGACGTGGACCGTCCGGCCGGGCTCGATGGCGACGGCCTCGCGCCACAGCTCGCGCCGGGTCTCCCCGGCCTCGATCGTCGCGACGATCTCGGTCGTGGAGCGCGCGAGCCCATACGCCACCAGATCGGCGAAGATCGCCTCGCGCTCGCCCGCCGGCAGCCGCCGAGCCGACGCGAACGCCACGTTGTCGAGGGGGACGCCCAGCGCCGCGACCTCCACGCGCGCGGGGGCGTCCGCGAGGGGACGGTCGGTCACGAACAGGATCGCGTCGCGGGGGCCGGCGAGGTCCACGGCCAGGTCCAACGCGCGCCCGAGCTCGTGCGAGGGCCGGACCGGAGCCCAGGCCGAGAGGGCCTCGCGCGCGACGCCCGCGGGTGCCCGCGGCCCGGCCAGGAGCTCGGGCTGTCGCCCGCTGCGCACGATCGTGACCGTGCTCCCCCGAGGCAGGTCGTCGATCCGTCCGAGCACGAGCGTCCGCGCGCGCTCGGCCACGGAGCCGCCGGAGCCCACGGCGCCCATGGAGGCCGTGTCGTCGAGCACGACCACGAGGTGCGGCGGCTCGGAGACCCCCGAGCACCGCACGCCCGAGGCGAGCCCGGCGAGGGCCACGGCGGCGAGCAGCTCGGCGAGGAGTGACGCGGACCGGCGCAGGGGCTGGAGGCGGCGCCCGGCGTCGGAGGGGCGGCGGTCGGGCGCGAAGAGGAAGAGCGCGGCGACCCGACGTTCCCGCCGACGGCGACGCAGGAGATGCAGCGCGAGCACCGCCGGCACGGCGAGCAACGCGAGCAGGCCGAGGGGGGCGCCGAAGGTCACGTCAGGCGGGCTCCACGACGCCCGCGGGCAGGAGCGCACCGCGGAGCATGTCGGCGGGCGGGGCCGCGAGCACGCGCGCGTACGTGCCCCCGAGCGACCGCACCGCCCGTTCGACCGCCCCGCAGAGGCGGTCCAGCCGGGTGCGGTAGGCCGTCACCGTGGGTGCGTCGAGGACCAGCTCGACCCGCGCGCCGTCCTCGACGTCCACGAGGGTCACGGCGCCCTCCGGCGCGGGCTCGGCCTCCCACGGGTCGAGCACCTGCAGGACGTACAGGTACGCGGCGCCGTCGGCGAGCCGCCGGAGCATCGGGGCGGGGTCCGCGGGCGTCAGGAAGTCGGACACCACGGCGCGCAGGGAGCGCGGCCGCAGCGGCACCCGCGGCAGGAGCCCGGCGTCGTCCCGACCGTGGAAGCGCAGGCCGTCGGCGTCCTCGAACGGACCCGCGCCCGCCTCGAGCCTCCTCGGGTGGCCGCCCGCGCGCACCCCGAGCGCGACGAGCGCCTCGACCAGGTCGCGGGACGCACGGTCCTTCGCGGGCGTGGACCCCATGGACGCGCTCGGGTCCACCACGACGTCGAGGTGCGGGGACACCTCCTCGCGGAAGAGCCGCACCTTGAGCGCGTCCGTGCGGGCGTACGCGCGCCAGTCCACGTGGCGGAGGTCGTCGCCCGGGACGTAGTCGCGGAAGTCGAGGAACTCGAGCGACGAGCCCGGCCCGCGGCCCAACCGCTCGCCCGACCGCCCCGCCGAGGTGCGCCCGGGCAACGCGAGCCGGTAGGGCGCGCAGGCCCGCTCGAGGTCAGGACGCACGGGCACGGCGCGCCTTCGCCGCGGCGACCACCTCGCCGAGCCCGCGGACCACCCCGGGGAGGTTCACGAGGAGCGCGAGCGCGGCGAGGCCCAACGGGGCGTAGATCGCATAGGGATACGGATCCAGGGTGGTCGCGCCGTGCGAGAGGAGGTACGGGGTCTCCATCGCGGCGAGCGTCGCGAAGGGGTTGGTCGCGTCCATGGCGGACCACTCGGCGGAGCCCCGTCCCGTGAAGAGCAGCCGCACGATCACGGGGAGGAGGGCGAGCACGAGGATCGCGAGGGGCAACGCGAAGCGCGCGAGCACCGAGCCCCGGGGGCCCGCCGGCATCCGGCCGCGCAGGAAGCGCCCGAGGCCGGCGTAGAAGATCACGTAGGCCCACGCCGCGCAGGCCTCCCGGAAGAACCGCTCCTGCGGCCCGATCCCGTCGAGCCACCGGGGCAGGCGGTCCGCCCCGAGGAGCGTCACCCCGGCGAGGAGGAGGACGAACAGCAGCCCCCTCCCGCTCCCCGGCAGCAGGGGCGCGACGAGGAGGGAGAGCGCCCGCGACCGCGGGACGTGGACCCGCACACGGGGAGACAGGCGGTCCTCCTCGGTGCTCGCGAAGAGCCAGAAGAAGAACGTGGCGAAGGCGAGCCCCAGGGCGATCTCCGGCGCGAGGCGGTCCATCCCGGAGGAGCCGCGCCAGCTCGCGCTCCCCCGCCGCGCGTCGAGCACCATGAAGGCCATCCACCCGTACAAGGTGGCGACGGAGAGGAGGGCGAACAGGCGGAAGCCGGTGGAGCGGTTCTCGTGGGGATGCGTGAGCGCCGACGAGGCCGTGAGCATGAGCAGCCCGACGCCGGCCCCCACCGGCACGAGCGCGCCGAGCCAGGGTCGCCACCGGAAGTCGGGGCCGGACAGCCCGCTCGCGACCTCCCGGACGAGCTCGCGCATGGCCGCGGACGCCGACAACGAGACCAGGCTGAAGCCGAGCGCCAGGATCACCACGAGGATCGCGCGCGCGGGGGGCCACCGGCAGAGCGCGCCGCCGCAGATGCCCACCGAGACGGCGGCGACGCCCGCGAGCAGCGCGAGGGTGAGCAGGACGGCGATGGTGCGGACGTCCACGCCGCGCAGGAGCCAGGTGAGGGCGAGCAGCGGCGCGAACAGGGAGATCACCACCACGAGCTGGACCACGGCGGCCGCGAGCTTGCCGCGGACCACGGCCCCCGGGGACAGCCGGGACAGGAGGAGGTGCTCGACGGTGCCCGAGCTCACCTCCTGGCGCATGGAGAGGAACGCGATGAACGGCACGACGAGCCCCACGAGCGGCGTGAGGAGGCTCAGGGCCAGGGTGAAGGCCTTGCGGCCCGCGAAGCGCTCGAGCTCGCCCCCGCTGGCGTAGGTGAGCGCGACCACCACGATGCCGAGGAGCGCCAGCCACACGGTGACGAGGAAGGCGCGTCCGTTGAGGGCCTGCTGGACCTCGCGGAGCAGGATCGGGTTGAGCCGGTCGGAGAGGCGCTCGGCGAGGGTGAGCCGGGCCGGCCCGCCGGGCGCTTCGGCCCCCGCCGCCCCCCCGCTCCCGGGCCCCTTCCCCGCCTCGGGCACGACGAGGACGTCGCTCATTGGAGCCTGCCCTTCGTCGTCTGCAGGAAGATCTCCTCGAGGTCGGTCTCGAGCGCGTGGTACGCGCAGACCGGCAGCCCCGCCGCCACGGCGCGCGCGAGCAGCGCGGACAGCGCGAGGTCGTCGCCCTCCGTCTCGAAGACGACGCCGCCGCGGTCTACGACGGGCGCCCGCACCTCGGGCTGCGTGAGCAGGAACCGCAGCGCGGCGTCGGGATCGCCGGCGGTCTTGAGGAACGCCTTCCGCGCACCCGACAGGCCTCGGGCGACCTCGTCGATGCCGCCGGAGACGACCTTCCGGCCGCGTTCGATGACGAGGATCGCGTCGCACGACTCGGCGAGCTCGGAGAGGATGTGCGAGGAGATGAGGATGCCCTTCCCGGCCTCGGCCAGCGCGGCGACGAGGTCGCGGAACTCGATGCGGGCGCGGGGGTCGAGGCCGGCGGTGGGCTCGTCGAGGATGAGCAGCGCGGGGTCGTGGAGCAGGGTCTTCGCGAGGTGGAGGCGCTGCCCCATGCCCTTCGACAGGCCGGTCGCGGGCCGGTCGAGGAACTCGCCGAGCCCGCAGAACGAGGCGACGCTGCCGACGGTGCGGAGCCGTTCACGGCCGCGGAGCCCGTCGGCGCGGGCCATGAAGTCGAGGAACTGGAGGACCGAGAGGTTCGCGTACGGCTGGAAGAGGTCGGCCATGAAGCCGACGCGCCGCCGCACGGCGCGGGGCTCCTCGAGCACGCTCACGCCCTCGATCCGGGCGTCGCCCTCGTCGGGGAGGTCCAGCGTCGAGAGGATCCGCATCGTGGTGGTCTTGCCCGAGCCGTTGGGGCCGATGAAGCCGCACACCTCGCCGCGCTCGACGGTGAAGGAGAGGTCCTTCACGGCATGCACGGAGCCGAAGGTGCGGGAGATCCCGCGGACCTCGAGGAGGGCGGCGTCACTCACCGAAGTCCTCCGCGGAGAGGAGGCCGTGGACGAGGTGGGCCGAGCGCTTCCACGCGACGTCGAGGCCGAGGTCGTCGAAGGCCGGGGGAAGCGTGACGAGCGCCAGGTACGAGCCGGGGGGGAGCGTCCCGGGCAGGAAGGCGCGCATCCAGGCGTCGCGCGCCGGGGGCGTGGGAGGGGGAGGCGTGGGCGGGGACGAGGAGTAGTAGATGCGACCGTATCCCCCCCCGTAGTCGTCGTACCCGGCGTCGGCCTCGGCGGGGGGCAGGTCGGCCACGACGCCGAGGAGGGCGCGGACGGCGGCGGGGACGTCCTTCTCCTCGAGGCGCTCGAGGGCGCCGTCGCGCCCGCCGCGGTGCCAGCCGCCGTCGAGGTCGCGCAGGAGGATCGTGCGCGCGCCGGCGACGGGCTCGAGCCCGGGGGAGTAGCGCGCCTCGAAGCGCCCGTCGGGCCCGCGGCGGAAGCGCAGGCGCTCGCGGGCGGGCGCAACGGTGGTGACGTCGTACGTGATCGGGATGCGGGAGGGCAGCGCGCTGCCGTCCGCCGCGAGGCCGTCCGTGGCGTCGAGCCGGAGGAACGCCTGCGTGCCCGAGCCCCGTCGGTAGCCGTAGGCGTAGGCGGAGCGCTCGAAGTCGTCGGAGAGCAGCAGCGTCTGCGGGTCGAGGCGCAGGCCCTCCGGCGCGAACGCCGCGTACAACGTGCGACCGGAGCGCGTGACCGCCTCGTGCGCGCGCTGGTCGAGCAGGGTGAGGCTGCGGACGCTGCCCCGGATCCCGGTGCCCTCGGAGAGCAGGCCGTAGAGCAGGATCGCGGCCGAGCACGCGATGCCGAACGAGGGGAGCAGCACGAGGAAGAGGGCCAGGCGCCTGCGCCGACGCAGCAGCACGTAGGACAGGGGGCCCGCGATCAGGGCGAAGCCGAGGATCGTGAAGAAGAACGTGCGCACCGGCACGCGCCCGACGCCCGGGACCTCGAGCGCGTCGGCGAAGCGGGCCGGGGCGACCGGGACGCCGTACCCGGCAGGAGTGGGCGCGGCCGCCCGGGGGCGCCGGTCCCCCGCCTCGATCACCTCGGAGACCAGGGTCACGACGCCCGAGGGCAGCTCGAACCGGGTGACGTCCGAGACCTGGTAGGTCTCCTCCGTGGACCACCAGCGCCCGAAGCCGAGGGTGCCCCGGCGTGCGCGCGCTGCGTCGGCGGCGACCTCCGATGCATCGGCGCCCGCCGCGACGAGGTCCCGGAGCGGGCCCGCGGGCAGCCGGGAGCGCGAGAGCACCACCAGGGAGCCTCCTCCCTTCACCGCGGTCACGAGCACCCGCTGCGCCTCCGCGTCGATGCCGGCCCGGCTGCCCTCCAGGAGGACCGCGTCCGCGCCGCTCAGCAACGGCCAGCGGTCGGGCAGGTGGCTCACGCCGAGCCGCACCGCCTCGGCGGTGCGGCCTCCCGGCGCCCGGGACTTCCCCGAGAGCTCGGCCTCGGCGGCGGCCCAGGCCGACTCCACGGCCCCCTTCGCTCCCGCCCGGTCGTCCACGGCGAGGACGCGCCATGCGCGGCGCCCGAAGGACCCGTGCCAGGTGCTCGTCTCCCAGCCTCCCAGGCCGGGCACGCCGACGCGGATCGCGAGGCCGTCCTCGGTGGGAAGGAGCGGCAGGCAGATCGTCGCCGCGCCGCCGGGCTCGAGCGTACGCACGGTGCGCGCACGGCCCGCGCGGTCGCTCCCGAGGAAGACCTCGACCGTGCGGGCCCGCGTGTCGAGGTTGCGCATGGTGAAGCGGCCGTAGCCCCAGCCGCCGGCGTCGGCCGGCACCACCGCCTCGAGGAAGCTGCCGAGGAGAAGAGGGGGCGCGCCGCGCCGGACCTCGGGCTCCGGGATCTGGAACCCGGTCTCGTCGCCCGCCACGGCCCCCGGGGCCCGGCCGAGCCCGAGGAGGGTGAGCCCCAGGCACGCTGCGAGCATCGCCCACACCCCCTGCCGGCGGCGGCGGGCGCCGGGTCGGGGGACGCGTACGGCCGCGCTCACGCGACCTCCGCCGGCAGGGGACGCCGCAGGGGATCGACCGCGGCGAGCACTGCGCGGACGAGGCTCGCGGCGGTGACCCCCTCGAGCCGCGCCGCGTGGTCGAGCACGAGGCGGTGGGCGAGCGCGGGCACTGCGACCCGGGCGACGTCCTGGAAGTCCACGTGGGGGCGGCCGGCGAGCAGGGCCGCCGCCCGCGCGGACTCGCCGATCGCGATGGCGGCGCGCGGCGCCGCGCCGAACCGCACGTACCGCCTCACCTCCGCGGGGG
>CAZJJQ010000121.1:1319-9041 GCA_964546345.1 uncultured Planctomycetales bacterium | reverse complement strand
GGCCGCCGTGGCGCCGATGGTGGCCGAGGCGCACCTGCCCCGGGTGGGGCAGACCCGTGCGGAGGGGTACGAGGGCGAGGGGCACGTGATCCTGGTCCACCCGAGCACCCGGGCCGTCGTGGACGGGCTGGCCACGCTCGTCCGCGGCATCCGCGTGGTGTGCGGATGAGCGCCCGTCCGCGCCCGAGCCCTCCGATGCGCAAGGCCGCCGCTCTCCTGGCGCTGCTCGGCTCCCTCTCTGTCCTCGCGCGGGCGGGGACGGCCGAGCCCGCGGGGCCGGCGGCGGTTCGCGTGCGAGACCTGCCGGGGCTGCGCAGGGCGCTGGCCGAGGCGAAGCCGGGCAGCCGTATCCTCGTGGAGCCCGGGGAGTACCCGGGGGGCGTGAGCGCGGGCCCCCTCGCCGGCGCGCCGGGGAAGCCCGTCGTGCTCGCGGCGGCCGACCCGAAGCGTCCCCCCGTGTTCACCGGTCCGACCTCGCAGCTCCACCTCTCCGACGTCACCTACCTCGAGGTGCGCGACCTCACCTTCCGCGGCTCCGCCTCCAACGGGATCAACGTGGACGACGGCGGCACCCCGGACACGCCCACGCACCACGTGGTGCTCTCCCGTCTGCGCGTCGAGGACGTGGGCCCGACGGGCAACCGCGACGGGATCAAGCTCTCCGGGGTGGACGACTTCCGCGTCGAGGACTGCGTGGTCGAGCGGTGGGGGACCGGCGGGAGCGCGGTGGACATGGTGGGCTGCCACCGCGGCGTGCTCGAGGGCAACGTCTTCCGGCACACGGAGGAGCAGAACGCGTCCGGGGTCCAGATGAAGGGCGGGACCTCACACGTGGTCGTGCGGAAGAACCGGTTCGAGCACGCGGGCGGGCGGGCCGTCAACATGGGCGGGAGCACCGGGCTCGAGTTCTTCCGTCCCCCGCTCGCGAGCGACCCCCGCGGCGAGCACGCGGAGGCGCGCGACCTCGTCGTGGAGGGGAACGTCTTCGTGGGCAGCGCCGCCCCCGTCGCGTTCGTCGGGGCCACCGACGTGGTCGTGCGCTTCAACACGATCTACCGTCCGGGGCGATGGGCGCTGCGCATCCTGCAAGAGACGCGCGTGGCGGGGTTCGTGCCGTGCCGCAGGGGCGAGTTCACGGACAACCTCGTGGTGTTCGTCACCTCGGGCTGGGGGGGCGCGGCCAACGTGGGGCCCGGCACCGATCCCGCCTCGTTCACGTTCGCTCGGAACGTCTGGTACGCGCAGGACCGCCCCGGCGCGAGCCGCCCGGACCTGCCGACGCCGGAGACGAAGGGCGTGTACGGGAAGGACCCTCTGCTCGTCGATCCCGAGCAGGGGGACTTCTCCGTGCGCTCCGGCAGCCCCGCCGCCAAGGCCGGCGCCCACGCGCTGCCGAGGTGAGGGCGGCGCGCGCGCGCGGCGGCGCGGGCGAGGGGAAGGTGCGCCGGTCGGAGTCGAACCGCCTCGAACCTGCCGGAGCAGGAGCAGTCTCGCCAGAGACATACCGGCGCGACGGAGATCCTATCAACGGCGGCCGCATGGGGCGAGGCGGGGCAGGTCAACGCTTCTTGCGGGGCTCCCGGGGGGCGGCCCGCGCCGCGAGCCGCTCCCGCAGGATCGGCGCGGCCCGTCCCGCGAGGGGCCCCGCCTCGGCCGCCGGCACGCCCGCCTGGACGAGCGCCTCGCGCACGCCGGCCTCCGTGGCGTCGGCGCCTCCCCGCGCGCGCTGCGTGGCGAGGGCCAGGTCGGCGAAGTGCGTGCTTACGGGCCAGGCGATCGCGCTCACGAGCGCGAGCCGCAGGACGGTGCCCGGGTCCTTCTCCGCGCGGAGCAGCGCGTAGAGGATGCCGTCGGCGACCTGGGCGTGGAGCTTCCCCGGCTCGCCGGCCTTCCCCTGGGCATCCGCGGGCTTTGCGGCCGCGAGGTGCTTCCTGCACACCACGGGATGGTGCAACGTCCCGGCCTTCCCTGCCCGCACGAGGGAGCCCTCGCCCGCCTTGCGCCGCGCGTAGGCCAGGAGCTCCGCCGGCACCGGCGCCGTGGATCGCGACGCCGACGGCTGGGGCGCGCGGTGCTTCGCCTTCGTCGTCTTCGCGTTCGCGGGGCGCCCCTCGATCGGCCGGTGCGGTCGCACGGGCTTCTTCGCCTTCGACCTCGTGCCCCCGCCGCCCCCCGCCTTCCCGGAGGCGACCGGGGCCGAGTCCTTGCCGCCGCAGCCCGTCGCGAGCAGCGCCCAGGCGCCTAGCAGCGCCGCCGATCCGCGGCCCGCGGCCTTCAGCAGACGACGTCGGCTCCACGGCCCTTGCCCGGCGTGAGCTCGCGCAGCCTCCATGGCACGCCCTCCCGGTGGCCTCCGAGTGTCGCGCCGCGGAGGCCCGGGGACAAGGGCTCCCCGGGACGCTACAACCTCCGCCCATGATCCACGTCTTCGTCTCGGTGCAGATGCAAGCCCCCGCCTCCCGCGTCTACGACGTCGTCCGCGACCCATGGCGCATGGACACCTGGCATCCCGGCATCCCGCGCTGCGTTCGCGAGGGCGACGTCCGCGTGCTAACGCTCGGCGACGGCCTCGTCCTCCGCGAGCGCATGGACCTCGTGGACGATCGCGCCCGCGTCCACCGCTACACCATCGTCGAGGCGCCCGTCCCGCTCCTCGACTACCACGCGCAGCTCCGGGTCCTCGAGGTCTCGCCCTCGCGCTGCGTCGCCGAGTGGTCGGCCACCTGGCGCTCCCCGGACGACCAGGCGCAGGCCATGCTCGACGCCGTGCGCGGCACGTTCACCTCGGGCCTCGAGGCGGTGCGTGCGCGCGTGAGCTGACGGCCACGGGCGCCGATCGGGCGAACGCGTCGCCTACGGGGGGGGACGGGGCGGCCCGCCTCGCGAGGTGGGGGGCGGCGGGGGGAGGGGGACCTCGTCGAGCACCACGCGCGTGCGCGTGAGGACGTCGGACAGCGTGCGCCGGCCGGCGAACGGCCACGTCGCGGCCCCGGCGATCACGGCCGCCAGCTGGCTCCAGCGGACGACGGCCTCGACGACCGGTGCGCCCGCCCAGCCGTCGGGCAGCGTCCACGTCGGCAGGCTCGGGAAGCGGAGGAGGAGGCGTTCGAGGACCGCGGGCCAGCCCGGCGCACCTCCGTCGTCGCGGACGACGCGCAGGCCGAGCAGGTGCTTGCCGGGCGAGACGCCGTATCGCCACTCGAGCCACGGCAGCGCCAGCGCGAGGAGCGCGCCGAAGACCACGACCCCGAGCACCTCGAGCGCCGCCGCGCCGACGTAGGGCTCGACGTGCGCGCCGACGAACGTGAGCGCCGCCGCCGCCATCGAGAGCAGCAGCACGTCGATGGCGAGCGCCGAGCCGCGGGCGGCGAAGGGCGCGAGGCGCAGGGTGCGGGGGCGCAGCGGCTCGAGGAGGCGGGCGACCTCCTCCATGGAGGCGGGGCGCGCGGCGGGATCCTTCGCGCAGAGCCGCGCGAGGACGGCATCGACGGCCGGGGGCAGGTCGTCGCGCACGGCGGCGAGGGGCGGCAGCGGCGTGTGCATCTGGTCGCCGAGCACGGCGACGACGCTCGGCGCCCGGTACGCGGGCCGCCCCGCGAGGAGGAACCACGCGGTGAGCCCCAGGGAGTAGATGTCGCTGCGCGCGTCCACGCCGTCGGCACGGCACTGCTCGGGGCTCATGTAGTCGGGCGTCCCCGTGAGGCGCCCGACCGCGGACGCCGAGGGATCGCCCCCGCCGGACTTGGCCAGGCCGAAGTCGGTGACCTTCACGCGGCCATCGGGCATGCGGATCACGTTCGAGGGCTTCACGTCGCGGTGGACGACGCCGACGGCGTGGGCGGCCGCGAGGCCCCGGGCGGCCTGCACGAGCGCGTCGATGGCCTCGGCGAGGGGGAGGGGCCCCGTGCGCGCCACGCGGTCCTCGAGGTTCTCCCCCGGCACGTGCTCCATCGCGAAGAAGGGCCGGTCCCCGGCGCGACCCACGAAGTAGATGTGGGTCAGGTTGTCGTGGTTCGCGCGCGCGGCCGCGCGGGCCTCGCGACCGAAACGCTCGACCATCTCGGGGTCGCTCGCGAGCTCGGGATTGACGACCTTGACGGCCACCGTGCGGTCGAGGGCGGTGTCGTGCGCCTCGTACACGGTGCCCATGGCCCCGGAGCCGATCCGTCGGCCGACGACGTAGTGCGCGAGCGCCGTGCCGGCGGCGAGGCCGGGGTCGGAGGCGTCGGGCGCGTCGGGGGGCACGGGGAGGGATCCTACCGGCCGGGCGGGGCACGCTACCGTAGGGGCGTCGTGAAGCGCTCGCGCCGCACCTTCCTCGGTGTCGCCCTCGCCGCCGTGGCGGCGGGGGGGACCTATCTCCTCGTTCGGGCCGAGAGCGCCGGGGGAACCGCCGCCGAGGGGACGAAGGCCCTTTCCGATGCGCGAGCCGACGCCCCCGCTGCGGTGGTCGGCGCGGCCGAGACGACCCTGTCGCCGGGACCCGCTCCCGACGCGCGGGCTCCGGCGGACGAGACGGTGCTCGAAGGCGTCGTGCTCGACGCCGAGACGGGCGACCCCGTGCCCGGAGCGCGCGTGCGATGGGGGGACCTCGAGTCGGAGACCGACGTCGGCGGGACCTACCGCGTGCGCGCCGTGGGGGAGCTCCCGGACGTCGAGGAGATCGTCGCGGGGGCCGACGGCTACCTCCACGGATCGACCTCCTGCGATCCTCAGGTCTGGAGCCCGGCGGGGCGCCTGGAGCCGATTCTGCTCGCGCGCGTGCGCGAGCGCCGGCCCGGGCGCGTGCGGGACGGCCTCGACCGGCCCGTCGATGGCGCGGTGATCCTCGTGGGGCCCGGGACCGAGCGGTACGTGTCCAAAGCGGACGGGTCGTTCGGGCCCGTGCCCATCGGCGACCGCGGCCTCGAGTGGCGCGCGTTCAGTCCGCGGGAGGCCCGCGCCGAGGGCACGTGGGATCGCGACGCGCCGGCGCCCGAGCTCGAGGTCGTGCTGCCGGTCGCGGCGTTCGTGGACGGGGACGTGGTGGACGAGGAGGGGCGGCCCCTCGTCGGAGCGGACGTGTTCCTGCTCGGACACCCGGACGAGGCCCGCATCGTCACTGGACCCGGCGGGCGGTTCCGCTGGCCCCTCGCGGCCACGGAGGAGGCCGTCCTCGCCGCGACCACCGGGGACCGAACGGGCTTCCACGGGGCGTACGCGGGAGCTCCCGTGCGCATCGTGGCCGAAGAGGGAGCGCGGCTGCCCGAGCCCTCCTCGGCCCCTCCACCTCCGTGCTCCGATCCGAGGTACGGGAGGGACGCGGAGCGCACCCGGATCGGCGCCGAGGTCATCGACGAGCGGGGCCACGCCCTCCCCGGCGCCGAGGTGGTCGTCTCGGCCCGGAACGGTCCGCCCCTGACCTTCGAGCGGACGGACGCGGCGGGGAGGTTCGTGCTCGAGGGTTTCCACGACCCGGTGACCGTCCGGATCTCGCATCCGCTGGCGGCGCACGCGTGGACGCTCACGCTCGAGGACGGGGCGCGCGTCCTCCCGTCCCGCATCCAGCTCCCTCGAAGGGTCTCCGAACGATCGCAGCCGGAGGCGCCGGTCCCTCTCCTTCCCGCCGTGGTCGAGGGGCGCGTCTTCGATGCCGAGGGTCGGCCCGTCCCCGGGGTGGAAGTGGAGGCCGCGCAGAGTCGGGATCTCTGCCACACGGACGCCCGGGGCGCGTTCGTCCTGGAGGGGCTCCCTACGGACGGGCCGGCCTCCCTGAGCTTCGTCGCGAGGGGATTCCCTCCCCTGCAGGTGGGGGTGCCGTCGGGGAGCTCCCCCGTTCGCGTGGACCTGCCGCCGAGGGGCGGGATCGTCGTCACCGGGCGAGGCGGGCGGCTCCCGTCGCCCGACGACCCACCCCCGGCGCTCGAGCTGTCGCTTCCTGAGGAGCCCTTCGATCCCGTGCTCTCCGTCCGGGGGCCGCGCGGGGACGGCCGCGTGCTCGTGCTCGAGGATCGCGTTCGGATCGACGTGCCCGTGGGGCGATACCTGCTTCGATTCCGGCGGCCCCCGGGGGCGTGGGTGCGATTCCCCGACGTGGACGTGCGGGCGGGACGCGACGTCGTCCTGGCCTACGACGCTCGCGTCTTCGGGCGGCTCCGCCTCAGCGTCCTCGATCCCCTGGGCGCGCCCGTCGGCGGGGCCACGGTCACCCTCACCGAAGACGGGGCGAACCTGGGCTCCACGGGCTCGGAAGGTGTCCTCGCGCTCGGACCCGACGACGATCCCGAGGTCGATCTGCCGGAGGGCCCACGGCGCCTGGCGGTCATCTCGGACGACCACGTCCCCGGGTTCACCGAGCCCGTCGATCTCCGGCACGACGCCGCGCTCACGGTCCGACTCGCGCACGGGGAGGCGCTCCTCGGCGATCTCGCCGGGTCGGACGGCCCCCTGTCAGGCGGGGGGACCCTGGCGTGGCGCGCGCCCCACGGGCCGCCGATCCCGCTCGGCTCGATCGCGAACGACGGGACGTGGGGGCCGCTGCTGCCCCTTCCGCCGGGCCGTCAGACGCTGCTCCTCGTCCGCGCGGGGGTCCCTGCCGTGGAGCTGCCCGTGGACGTGGTCCCCGGCGGCGGGGGACGGCCGCTTCACCTCCGGCTCCCCTGACGAGCCTTCCGACGGTCTTCGCCCCCCACACCGCGCTCGGCTCGCCCCTCCCGACTCCTCCCCATGCCCGACACCTTCGAGTCCTTCGGCTGGCTGCACGGGCTCGTGCTCCTCGTGTCGATCCCCGCGTGGTGGGGGATGGTCCGGTGGGGGCGCCGGGTCGTCGGCACGCAGCGCGAGCAGCGCTGGCGGCGCGGATGGGCGCTGTTCGTGTGGGGGACGAACGTCGCGTGGTCGGTCCGGCTCCTGCTGCCTACGTACTTCTCGATCCAGCGGTCGATCCCGATCCATCTGTGCGACCTCGCCTGGATGGCGGGGGGGTGGTCGCTCTGGTGCGGGGGCGATCCGCAGCGGGTCCGCCACCAGGTGCCGATCCTGTGGGGGTTCGCGCTCTCCGTGATCGGCTACGCCACGCCTGCCGTCACCTCGGGGCCGGGCGGGATCCACTTCTGGACCTTCTGGGTGACGCACTGGCAGATCCTCGCGGTCGCGCTCGTCAACCTCTGCGTGCGCGGGACGCGCCCCGACGACCCGGGCATCCTCCGGACGATCGCCGGCACGATCGCGGTCTTCGTCGTGGTGACCGCCCTGAACCTGGCGCTCGACACGTCCTACTTCTTCACGGGGCGGAGCAAGCCGGACAACCCGTCCCCCCTCGACCTGCTCGGCGACTGGCCCCTCCGCATCGTCTGGATCGGGTTCCTCGGCGTCCTGGCGCTCGCGGCCGTCGGATGGGCGCTCCGGCGGTCGCGCCCGCGGGGGGCGGCCGGGCCGGACACCGCCCCGCCGCGGACCTGACCCCGGCCGGGGCTCACGGACCGGGCGGTCGGGGGAATCGGGACTTGCGGCCTCCGTCGCCTTCGTCGAGCATCCCCCGGTGCCCCTGCTTGCGACCATCCCCCAGATCCTGACCGACATCGGCATCGCGATCCTGGTGGCCGCCGTGCTCGCCTTCCTCGCGCGGGCGGCGAAACAGCCCCTCATCCTCGCCTACGTCGCCACGGGGGTGATCCTCGGCCGGTCCATCGGCTTCTCGGTCATCACCGAGCCCGAGAGCGTCGAGTCGATCTCGAGCCTGGG
>CAZJJQ010000121.1:0-1219 GCA_964546345.1 uncultured Planctomycetales bacterium | reverse complement strand
TCGGCTTCTCGGTCATCACCGAGCCCGAGAGCGTCGAGTCGATCTCGAGCCTGGGCTTGATCCTCCTGCTCTACCTGATCGGCCTCGAGATCGACGTGGTGGCCCTCAAGCGGGCCGGCAAGGCCGTGCTGCTCTCGGGGCTGCTCCAGGTCCCCCTCAACGCCATCGTGTGCCTGGCGGTGCCCCTCGTGCTGATCGGGCTCGGGGCCGTGGGACCCCTCGGCGCGTACGGGGTGCTCTACCTGTCGTTCTGCCTCTCCCTCTCGAGCACGCTCGTCGTCGTCAAGGTGCTCTACGACAAGTCCGAGCTCGACACCCTGCCCGGCCGCATCACCCTGGGCGTGCTGGTCCTCCAGGACCTGTGGTCGATCATCTTCCTCGCCGTCCAGCCGAGCCTGTCGGCCCCCGAGGTGGGCCCGCTGCTGAGGTCCCTCGGCCTCGGCGTCGCCCTCGTGGTCGGGTCCTTCGCCGCCGCGAAGTACGCGCTCCCGGTCATCTTCCGCGGGGCCGCCCGCGTGCCCGAGCTGCTGATCCTCGGCGCCATCGCCTGGTGCTTCCTCGTCGCGGGGCTGGCCGCGAAGGCGGGCCTCTCGGCGGAGATGGGCGCGTTGACCGCGGGCCTGTCCATGTCGCTCCTGCCCTACAAGCCCGACATCGTGGCGAAGGTCACCACGATCCGCGACTTCTTCCTGACGCTCTTCTTCGTCGCGCTCGGGCTGAAGGTCGCCGCGCCCACGTGGGGGCTCGCCGCCACCGCAGCCTGCGTGTCCGCGTTCGTGCTGCTCTCCCGGTTCCTCGTGATGTTCCCGCTCCTGCGCCTGCTCCGCGCCGGCGACCGCGCAGGGCTCGTGGTCTCGATGAACCTGTGGCCCGCGTCCGAGTTCGCCCTGGTCGTCGCCGCCATCGGTCTACGGCTGGAGCACATCCGCGGCGCCGTGATGGACGTGATCCTGTTCACGATGGTGATCACCGCGGTGGCGGGCACGTACCTGATCCAGGCGACCCACCCCATCTACCTGCGGCTCCAGGCGCTCCTCTCCCGTCGGGGCTGGGCCCAGAGGACGGGGGACGCCGCGGAGGCCCCGGCCGGGGCGCACGCGGCCGACCACCCGCTCGTGCTCCTCGGCTTCCACCGGACGGCGAGCGCGCTGCTCCACGAGCTCGAGACCGCCCGCCCCGACCTCCTGCCGCAGGTCCTCGTCGTGGACTTCAACCCCGT
>CAZJJQ010000120.1:0-9058 GCA_964546345.1 uncultured Planctomycetales bacterium | reverse complement strand
CGAGCCCCGAAAGCGAGCCCGTACGTCCCGACGGCGATTACTTCACACTCCCTGAGGAGGGATCGCTTCGCGGGTGCGACTTCGGCACGCAGACGCACCCCAGGATACGCCCGGCCCGCAGGCACGGCCCAAACCTCGTCCCCTTCATGAATGATTCGGGCTAGGGGCGCCCCGTTGCGTCGCGGAGGATGCCAAGCACCTCCGCCACGCGGGGATCGTCGGTCGGGAGGATCGAGCGAAGCGTGGACGCGATGTAGGCCGGGTCGACGCGGCCCGCGGCCAGGGCGGCGAGGGCGTGTACGTCGGCGAGGTCCTTTGCGCGGCGCCACAGCATCTTGAGGATGAGGAGATCCTCGAGGGAGACGAAGGGCACCGACGTCCCGTGTACGTCGATGCGTACGGCACGGTCGAGCAGGGTCCGGTGGTACGGGATCACCGGCACGAGGAGCTCGACGGCCATGGGGCCGCGTCGTAGCGCTGCCACCGACCGGTCCCGGATGGAGGTGATCAGGTCCCGGTCCTCGCCGACGAAGCCGAGGTCTCGCACGACGGCGAACGCCTTCGGGAGGGAAAGGGCCGTGGTCACGACGAGCACGTCGAGGTCGAGGGTGCCGCGGACGTAGCCATGGGCCGCCATGGCAATGGAACCCGAGATCGCGTGCGCGACTCCCGCCGCAGCGAGTCCCGCCGAGACCCGGGCCGCAAGGGCGTACAGATCAGCCGGGTCGTCCGCCAAGGAGGGGGTCCTTCCAGCGTGGCCACAGGGGGTCGTAGTCGTCGTCACGCAGGATCGGGCGATCGCCCGCGAACGCCAGCAGCGCCCGAACCAGCGCAGCCTGCGCCCGGAGCCGGTGGTCCGGCGTCATGTCGCGGAACGGTCGGACCATCTCCTCCGCCGTCTCCGCCTCGCTCGGCACGTAGCCGAGGGGAGGCAGGGTCGGGTCGATGGGCGAGCTCATGCAGGGCATTGTACGTCGCGCATCGAGCGCGTGCGCGGGGTGTCGCGCGGCGAGTCGTGCGCCTATCGGAACGCGGGCAGGGCGATGCGCTTCGTGCGGCGCTCGCCCTCGATGGACGCATAGCGCCACAGGACGCCCCGACCCACGTCGGGAGAGACCACCACGGCGTGCGGGCCGGCGGGGATGCCGCGCACGGGGAGGTGCCCCTCGGTGAACGGATGGAGCGTGCCATCGACGAGCACCACGCCGTCGATGGGCTGCACCGTCCGTGCATCGACCACGACCGTCGCGTCGAGCTCCTCCCGATCTGCCCCGGGCAGGCGCCGTTCGTACGGGACGGGCTCGCCGTCGTCGGGGGCCGTGTGCCCGGCACCCGTGATCGCCCCGGTGACGAGGACTCCGACCAGGAGCAGGCTCACCGGGCGGTGTCCCCTCACGGCAGCTTCAGGACGAGCTCGCGGGTCTCGCCCTCCGTCACGGTGACGTCCGCGAGCACCGGAGGCTCTCCGCCCGCGGACGCGCGCGCCACGATGCGGTAGACGCCCGCGGGGAGGCGTTCGCTGAACGTGCCCCTCCTTCCGGGACGGACGATCTCCTCCTCGTCGTCCAGGCGCTTCCCGTCCGCCGTCATCCGCCAGACGAAGAGGTCCTCGCTCGAGGGCGCCCCGTCGGCGTCCTGCAGGACGCCCGTCACGAGGGCCCCGCGGGGGAGCCGGATCTCCACGGGCGCGAGCCCCGGCGCGACGACCACGTCCACGGCCGCCTCGACGAACCCCTCGGCGCTCGCCGTGATGCGGCCCTTGCCGCGGGGTTCGTGCTCGAGGAGGAAGGCGCCCTTCGCGTCGGCGGCGCCGCCGCTCTCGCTTCCCGACACGCGGGCGCCGGGCACCGGCACCCCCGCGAGGTCCACGACACGTCCCGCGACGGGAAGGCCGGGATCCAACGTCACGGTCCCGAGGTCGAGGCGCGTCCGCAGGCGACCCCGGTACTCGTGACGGACGTTCAGGAAGTCCTTCAGATACACGTCGAGCACGTAGTCCCTGTCCTCGAGCGAGGTGAGGAGGATCTGCCCACCCTGGATCGTGCGGGGCCCGCCGCTGCTGCCCTCTCCCTTCTCCCCGTTCATGATCGTGGCCGGGCCGGAGTACGGCTTCCCGTCGGGGGTCACCAGTCGGAGGACGGCCGATCCCCATCGCACGAGCACGAGCCGCACGTCGGTCGCCGGGGGCTTCACCCGGACGGGCGCCGTCGTCCGGTAGGAGTCCTTCTCCGGCCCTCGGAAGCCGAAGGCCTCGACCTCCGCCTCCTTGGGCGAGAGGCCGCGCACCGTGAATCGCCCAGCGGCGTCGGATTCGGCCGTCCGTCCGAAGATCGGGACGGAGGTCCAACCGTCCGGAGACGGATCCTCCCCGCCGACCGTCTTGACCCCGACGTGCGCGCCGACGACGGGCTTGCCCTCCTCGTCCACGGTGATGCCCGAGAGCGCGAGCCCCGGGTCGAGGCGCACCGTCACCTCGGTCGTCTTCCCCGCCTCGAGCACCGCCTTCGCCCACGCGTCGCGGAACGAGGGGCTCTCCACGTGGATCGGCTGCTCGCCGGGCTCCAGGTCCGGGAATCGGTAGGCGTTGGCCTCGTCAGGCGCGTCCTTGCTCTGCTTCGTCATGAACGAGGCGCCCACCTCGACCTTCGCCTTCTCGAGCACGGGCTTGCCGGTCAGGTCCAGGAGCTTCACGACGAGCACGGGGGCCGCGCGCAGCGTGAGCCCGACCTCGGCCTCGCGCTTCCCTTTGCTCAGAGCCAGCTCCGCCGACTCCGACGATCTCGCGAAGCCCGCCGCCTCCGCCACGGCGACGTAGGTGTCGTCGAGGGGAAGGCCCTCGACCCGGAAGCTCCCGTCGGGGCCGCTGATGGCCGTCACGGCCTGCTCCCGCTCTCCCGTCGAGGACACGCGCCAGCCCCGGGGGTTTGCCCGCAGCTCGGCGGAGGCCGCGGGCACCACGTACACCGTCGCCTCGGGGACCGGCTTCCCCTGGGAGTCGCGAACGACGCCGAACACGGCGCCGCCACGGACCAGCCGGACCACGACCGGCGCCGGCGTGAGCTGTCCGCCGAGGATGCGGAGGGAGAATGCCCCGGATGCGTAGCCCCGTGCCGATGCCGCGACGGTCGCCACCTTGCCCTCGGGCACTCCCCGCACGTGGAAGCGGCCCTCCGCATCGCTCCGTGCCCGCGCGTACGGAGCGCGGAACTCGGCCGACGTGAAGCCTCCCACGGAGCCGCGGGCTTCGACGGCGATCGTGGCGCCGGCGATCGGCTTGCCCGTCTCGTCGTCCACCACCGCCCCGTCGAACGGGATCCCGGGCGACAGCGCCACCGAGACCGCCGCCGGCTCGCCCTCCTCGACGGAGACCTCCTTCTCCTCGTCCACGAAACGATCCGCCTCGACGCGCACGGTGTACTCGCCCGCGGCCAGTCCCGCGATCCGGGCGACGCCGTCCGCTCCGGTCGTGGCCCGCCCCCGCTCCCCGTCCTCGTCGGTCGCGATCACGACCGCGCCGATCACGGCCGGCGGGGTCACGCCCCCGGACGTCGGTGCCGTCGTCACGCGCACGACGAGCGCTTCGGGCGCGGCCGCCGGCGGCGGTTCGGCGCAGACGACCCGGGCGCCGAGGAGGGCGGCGAGGAAAGCGACCTGGCGAGCGCGAGCCATGGCGGTGCTCCTGACGCCCCAAAGGCGGGAGGCTGCCCAGGGTACTGGCGATCGTGGTCGCCGATCCAGGCCTGGGTGCGCCCTACAGGGTGATCTGCGGTGGGGGCGGGCGAGCGCCGCCCCTCCCGCCGTCATGCCAGCGCACGCTCGATGGATGCGATCAGCGGCGGGAGGTCGTGCTGAATGGTCTCCCACAAGATCGATGGTTCCACGCTGAAGTACGCGTGGATCACGACGTTGCGCATGCCCACCATCGCGCGCCATGGCACGTCCGGATGGGCGGCGACGACCTCCGTGTGGACGTGGCGGGCAGCCTCTCCAATGACCGCGAAGTCGGCCAGCACCGCTTTGACCGTCTTCGCGTCGCAGGCGAAGGCTGCGAAGTCCATGCCTTGCGTGAACGCCCGGATCTCGGCCGCAGCATCGAGGATGTCGCGGAGTCGATCTCGCCAGGACCTATGCGACACGGACCGCCTCGGCCAGCGCTGCGGCGCGCGCCCGGGGGCGGAGCGACCCCACGGTGCCCACGTCCACGGGCCTGCCGAGCCGCTCCGAGAGCGTGCGCCGGAGCGTCGCCAGCGCGAGCAGGCCGACGGGGCGATCGAACTCGACGAGAAGATCGACGTCGCTCTCGGGACCGGCCTCGTCCCGGGCGAAGGAGCCGAACAGGAGGATCGACGAGACGCCGAACTCCCTGGCGAGGTCGGCTCGAAGACCCCGCAGGATGCGGAGGATGGTGTCGCGGTCGGGGGGGCTGTCGATCGCCACGGTCGCGTCAGTATATGCGCGCCGACGAGCGCCGAGCCGGGCCGCCTCCGAGGCCGTCCGCCGTCCCACGACTCGCCGTCGGGGAGGAGGCGCGTGGGACGCAGCCCGTCGACGTTCCTCGCCCCGGCGGGCCTCAACGGACCCGGAGCCCCCCTCCCCCCGCCGCCCCCCACCTCCCGACGCGGGCCGCCTACCCCCCGAGCAGCCTCGCCGCCGCCTCGAGCCGCGACAGCACCGCGGGCTTGCCCACGATCTCCATCGTCTCGAAGAGGGGAGGGCTCACCTTCGTGCCGGTGACGGCCACGCGGAGCGGGGAGAAGAAGTCGCCGGGCTTCCAGCCCGACGCGTCGGCGATGGCGCGCAGCGACGCCTCGAGCGCCGCGGCGGTGAAGTCAGGCGCCGCCGCGAGGGCCGCGTGCGCCCTGCGGACGGCGTCGGCGGTCTCGGCGGGCGTGCGCTTCTTCGGGAGCAGGTCGTCGGCGGGAAACGCGGGCACGTCGTCGCGGAAGAACACCGCGGCGAGCGGCGCGTACTCCTCGAGCGTGCGGATGCGCTCGCGCACGAGCGGCACCGTGCGGTGCACGATCGTCGAGAGCGCGGCCTTCGCGTCGGCGCCGCCGTGGGCCGCGATCCACGCGAGCACCGCGTTGGCGGCGTCGCCCTCGGCCGGCGCGGCGTGGCGGCGCAGGAGGTGCTCGACGAGGCGGTCGCCGAGCGTCGCGGCGGGCAGCCGACGGATCCACTCGCCGTTCAGCCACTTGAGCTTCTCGAGATCGAACACGGGCCCGGACGTCGAGATCCGCTTCGCGTCGAAGTCGGCGAGCATCTCCTCGAGCGAGAAGACCTCGCTGCCCGCGCTGTGGCTGTAGCCCATGAGCGCGAGGAAGTTGAGCAGCGCCTCGGGCAGGAAGCCGGCGTCGCGGTACCAGATGATCGAGGTGGGGTTCTTGCGCTTGCTGATCTTGCTGCGGTCGGCGTTGCGCAGCAGCGACATGTGCATCCACCCGGGCGCCGTCCAGCCGAACGCGCGGTAGAGGAGCACGTGCTTCGGCGTCGAAGTGATCCACTCCTCCGCGCGGATGACCTGCGTCACCTCCATCGCGTGGTCGTCCACCACGTTGGCGAGGTGGTAGGTGGGGAAGCCGTCGGACTTGAGCAGGACCTGGTCGTCGATGGCCGCGTTCTCGAACGTGACCTCGCCGCGCAGGTCGTCCGTGAACGACGTGGCGCCCTCCTTCGGCACCGCGAGGCGCACGACGTAGGGCAGCTTCGCGTCGAGCTTGCCGCGCGCGTCGGCGGCGGAGAGCCTCCGGCAGGCCCCGTCGTAGCCCGGCGGCACCTTCATGGCGCGCTGCGTCGCGCGCAGCTGCTCGAGGCGCTCCTCGGTGCAGAAGCAGCGGTACGCGCTCCCCTTCGCGATCAGCGTCTCCGCCATCTCGCGGTAGAGCGCGGTCCGCTCGCTCTGGCGGTACGGCCCGTGGGGCCCGCCCACGTCCGGGCCCTCGTCCCACGACAGCCCGAGCCACCGCAGCGACTCGAAGATCTTCTGCTCCGACGAAGCGTCGTACCGCGTGCGGTCCGTGTCCTCGATGCGGAGCAGGAAGCGTCCGCCGCCCGTGCGCGCGACGCAGTAGTTGAAGAGCGCCATGTACGCGGTGCCGACGTGCGGGTCACCGGTGGGGCTCGGCGCGATGCGGACGACGGGGGCGGGCATGCTCGGTCTCTGCGGGGGCCTCGGCAAGGGCCGGGGACCGGGGGGGAGGTCGGAGGCGTCAGGAAGGTGGGGGGCGCGGGGGGAGGACCCGTGACCCGGAAGGCTCGGGGGAAGGCCCGTCGTCGGGGGAAGGCGACGGATTGCTTCCGGACCCCCGAAACGAACGGGGGGCGCGGGGGGATGCCCCGCGCCCCTCCGAAGATACGCGCGGGCCCTAAGGCTTGCCGGGAGGGGTCGGGGTGCTCGGCTCGGCCGCCGGCTTCTCGGCCGGCTTCTCCGCCGGCTTCTCGGGGGTCGGCTTGTCCTTCGGCGTGTCTCCCGCGCCCGTGGCCGGCTTGTCGGCCGGCGCCTCCGGGGGCGGGTTCGGAAGGAGGCTCGCCGCGAGCGCGGCGTCGAGGGCCTTCACGAAGTCCTCGGGCTTCATCCAGCCGGGGATGTGGTCCACCAGCGGCGCGGGCTTGCCCGGACGGTCTTCCCGTTCCGCGAGGCGGAAGTGGACGGGCGTGCCGTCGGTCCGGAACACGCCGATGGCGGGGATGCCCTGCCACGGGCGGCCCTGGGGGTCCTTCAGCTTGTGGTAGGCGTCGGCCGCGTCCAGCTCCGTGTTGATCTTCACCGCGACGAACTTCTCCATCGCGGCGGCGACGGCGGCGTCGGGATACGTGCACCAGTCGAGGCGCTTGCACCAGACGCACCAGTCGGCCTCGAAGTCCACGAGCAGGGGCTTGCCCGCCTTCGCGGCCAGCGCCTTCGCCTCCTCGAGGTCGAGGACGTGGTGCCACGCGATCGGCGCGGCGGCCTTCGGCCGCTTCAGGTCGAGGCCCCGGCTCTTGACGAAGTCCGCCGCGTCGGCGTCGAACTGGGGGAACCACCGCCGCGCGTTCACGCGCTCGCTGCGGGCCTCGAGGTAGGCGGAGAGCGACGCCATGTCGTCGGTGCGCACCACGGTGGCCGTGCCGTCGGCGGCGACCGCGCGCAGCCGGTGGGTCGTCTTGCCGCGGTAGACGGGCTCGTTCCCCTCGAACATGCCGTTCGGGTTCGGGCGCTTCAGGTCGGCCTCGGGGCCGAACCACCACCAGTCGTCGGCGCCCGTGTAGGCCCCGTCGAAGTCGCCGTCGATCAGGACGAGGCCCTGGGCCACGCCGTCCACCGTCGCGCGCCCGAGGCGCACGCCGAGGGTGACCGCGGTGCCCTGCGCGTTCGCCTTCTGCTCGGCGATCGAGAGCGCGGCCTTGCGGCCGGCGAGCTCGAGGTCCTGGGAGGCCCATCGCATGCCGATGCGGCGACCGCCCCGCTTCATGGGCGACGCCTCGAGCGGCAGCACCCGCGCGACGGTCATGTCGCCCGTGCAGGCGTCGTCCACGAGGCAGACGAGCTCGTCGCCCTCGCCCCGGACCGTGCAGAGGAGCAGCTTCTTGTCCTCCACCTCGACCAGGGACCACTGGACGTGGCCGGCGAGCACCGGGGGCTTGGTGACCTCGGGCGGGGCCTTCTCCGAGAACTCGAGGGGGCGGCCGCCCTTCGGCTTCTCGCCGTTCACGGGCTTGAGGGCGCACTGGCCCGCGAAGCCGCCGGGCATCTCGCGCAGGGTGAACCGGAAGGCGCCCGCGCCGTGCTTCACCTCCGCGCGCCAGCTCTTCGGCGCCCGGTCCACGGGGCCCGCCTTCGGGCCCTTGCTCTCGACGAGCTTCGCGGCGACGGGGGCTCCGTCCTGATCGTCGAGGGTGCCGTCGCCGTTGGCGTCCCACCGGACCGCGCGTTCGTCGCCCTCGCCGCGCACCACGGCTACCGCGCGCTTCTGGGCGCCGATCGCCATCTCGCCGTAGACCGCGTTCGCGCCGGCGAGCTCGGCTTTGAGGGATGCGGGACGGTCGGTCGAGAGCTCGACGTTGACCGCGGGAGCGATCGGCTGGCGCTCGTCCGGCTTGGTGCCCGGGGCCGGCGGCCCGTCGGGCAGCGGCACGAGCTCGGTCGGGACCACGATGGGGGCCGGCTCGGCAGGTCCCTCCGCAGCGGCCGACCGGACGCACGGAGCGGCGAGCAGGGGAAGGGCGAGGAGCCAGGGGGTGCGAGGCATGGAGGACTCCCGACGGGCGCCCCATGAGGCGGGACGCCTGGCAAGCCGCGCAGTATCTCCCTTTTCCTGGGCGGCTGCACGGGAGGATCCGGGGTGCCTCACCCGGGGGAGCTGGCCGTGCCCCCCGGCCCTGCGGGGACGCTGGGCCCCGCGGGGACGCGGGATCGCGCCGGCCCCCGGCGCCCCCCGTGATCCTCACCCCCTTCCCTCCCGGATCGACGTGGCTCCGCGAGTCCCGGGACGGCCGACGGGCCCTGGTCGGGGCGGCGCCTCGGCAGCGCAGCCTCCGGGCGGGGTCAGGTCCTCCGTCCCGGGCCCGGTGGCCTCCCCCGGGTCTCGGGGCGGGGCGGTCCTTCCGAGTCCCGGAGCCAGGCGAGGGCCCCCGGGGTCGCCTCCCACGCGACGCGGATGGCGTCCGCGGCCTCCTTCGCCTGGTCGTAGGCGTCCGCGCTCGCCTCGAGCGGCCGCGGGAGCCGGGTGCGACCGGCGAGGAGGAAGGGCCGGACGAGGGGCGCGACCATCGTGGCCTCGCCGAGCGCGAACGACATCGGGACCCGCTCACCCGCGCGGCGGTGGGCGAGGACGCGGAGCCAGACCCACGCCGGGGAGGCGTCCTCGGCGCGGGCGGCGAGCAGGGGCGCGGCGTCGGCGTCCAGGCCGAGGGAGAGCCACCGCGCGACGAGGGCCGGTCCCGTGCGGAGGACGTCGTCGGGATCCTCTGCCAGGAGCGCGCGCTCCTCGGCGAGCGCCTCGGCGGCGCGGCCGTGTTCGCGCACGGCGTCGGCGAGCTCGCGGCGCGCCTCCAGGGCGCTGCGCGCGTCCTCGCCTTC
>CAZJJQ010000119.1:0-9093 GCA_964546345.1 uncultured Planctomycetales bacterium | reverse complement strand
AGTGGAGCCCCGGGTCGGATTTGAACCGACGACCCCCGCTTTACGAAAGCGGTGCTCTACCACTGAGCTACCAGGGCGTTTGCAACGGGGGGTCACCCTAAACCACGGCCCCCGGGTGTCAACGAGAGGCCGGTGCTATACTCGCCGGGAGGCCGTCCGTTTGCCGGGTTCGTCGTCCACCACCGCCGCGACCGGGCGACCGGTCCCCCCCCGCGGGGCGCGGTGCCCCCGCTGCGACACGGCCGTCGAGGGCGACTACAAGTTCTGCCCCACGTGCGCCTTCCGGCTGCGCGCCCCCGCCGACGACCCCCTCCCCCCGGCGCCCCCCACCTCCTCGGCATGGCGCAGCGGCTTCGTCGTCGTCTCCCTCCTCGCCGCCCTCCTCGCCATCGCCGTCGGCACGCTCCTCTTCCACCCGGAGTGGATCCGCGATCGCGAGCCCCCCTCCCCCGTGAAGGGCCCCACGGCAAGCAGCGGCCGCCGCTACACCGTCGAGGATCTCGCCGCCTGGCTCGTCGAGCTCGACAGCAACCGGCCCGCCTTCCGCATCTCCCTCGACTCCGTGAGCAGCCTGACCGACGCCGAGCGGGCGACCATCACCGAGCAGCTCCACGGCGACCCCTACATCGACGCGAAGGTCTACTACGCGCTGAAGGTCGCCGCCTACGAGACCACCTGCGGCCAGTACGCCGAGTTCCTCCACGACATCGAGCAGCACCCCGACCGCATCCCCGCCATCTGGTGGCCCGCCGGCGTCGCCGGGCGGCCGGGCGACGAGCCGTCGATCCTCGACCACGTCCCCGACGCCTGGATCCTCCGTGATCCGAGCGGCACCGCCATCGACTGGTCGATGCCCGAGGCCGACGCGAACCTCCCCGTCACGCAGGTGTCCTACATCGACGCGCTCGGCTTCTGCGAGTGGGCCGAGGCCCGCCTCGGCGTGGACCTCGACCTCCCCTACGAGATGGAGTGGGTCCGCGCGGCCCGCGGCGGCGACCTCGAGCACACCTGGCCCTGGGGCGGCCCCACGCAGAAGTTCGTCTACGCCTGCAACAACCTCGCCTGGGGCAGCACCCGCCCGCTGGCGGTGGACTACCCCTACGGCGAGCCCACGCGCGAGATCGCCGGCGGCACGCCCGAAGGCCTCTACGCCATGGCCGGCAACGTGCGCGAGTGGGCGCGCGAGCACGACTTCACGCTGACGCCGTCGGTCCTGCCGGGCAGCGAGCCCCCGTCGCTGACGTGGCTCCAGCGCCCGACCTCGGACTGGGCCGTCGTGATGGGCGGGTCGTTCCGCTTCGGCATCGACGACTGCCAGGTGGACAGCCGCCAGCGCCTGCGGAAGAAGTTCGACGACCGCAAGGAGCTCGCGAAGCTCACCGACGTCGGCTTCCGCGTCGTCTCGCGGCCGCGATGAACCCACCCGAGCTGCGCGGCGACCCCGATCGGGAAGGTAGGGCTTTCGGGCCCGGACGAGGGCCCGACGGGGGGAGGGCCACGCACGGCACGGGGCGTTCCACCACGCCGACTCGGCCTCCGGATCGCGTGGCGGATCGGTCCCTTCGCGCTACCCCGCCTGGAAGTCCCGGGAACGCAGGCGTACGCCGGACGGCGTCTCCGTCAGCGCAGGCGAGCCCTGCACCGCGGTGGGGCGACGGGCCATGATGCGCTTGAGCTTCTTCTCCCAGACGACCTTGACGCACTCGGACATGTAGCTGCAGCTCTGCGTGCGGCAGACGTAGGTCTCCGAGCCGAAGCAGTCTTTCTTCTTCGACATGTGCAGGGGTCCGAGGGTCCTAGAGACTGTAGGAGGAAGCGGGAACCCCCACAAGGGGGTCCGTCCTCCCCTACCGCCATCGGCCAGGATGGCGGACGACTTGCGGCAGGGAGTTGATCGTGCCGGGCCGCCCGAGGCATACCGGAACCTACGGAGCGACGGGGCCGCCGCCTCGGTAGACTCCTCCCCCCGTGCCCCCCTCCTCCCACCCCCGGTCCGCCCCGTCCCCGGAGCCCCTCCGCGGGCCGTCGAGCGTCGGGCTCGACCTCGTGGACGTCCCCCGCTTCGCGCTGGCGCTCGAGCGTCACGGGGAGGGCCTGCAGCGACGGGTGTTCACGGCCCGGGAGTGGGCGTACGCGGCCTCGCGGGGCGCGGACCGTGCCGCGGTCCTCGCCGTACGCTTCGCGGCCAAGGAGGCCGTGTTCAAGGCCCTGGGAACGGGCTGGGGCCGCGGCGTGGGATGGCAGGAGGTCGAGGTCGCCGGCGGCGGGCGCTCGGCCCCGACGCTCGTGCTGTCGGGGCGCGCCGCGGAGATCGCGGACGCACGCGGGGTGCGGATCGAGATCAGCCTGTCCCACGCCGGCGCGATGGCCGGCGCGGTGGCGATCGCCGTACCACGCTGACGGACCCGGCGGGGAGCGGGACCGCCATCGCCGCACGCTCGCCTGCCGGACGAGCGCGCCCGTCGCAACCCGAGGCGTGGGTTTCCCCTTGATGCGCGGGCTGCAAAGGAATCGGCCCCGCGGGGACGCCCGCGGGGCCGATTCGACGAACCGGAGGGGTGAGGGCTACTCGCCCTTCTTGCCGACCTCGAGCTTGTGGTCGGCGAAGACGCTGCGCAGCACGTCGCCCGACACGCCCTTCGCCTGGCCGAGGGCCTGGAGCGCCGCCGCCCCGACCGCCCCGCCCGCCTTGGCCGACGCGACGAGCGCGTCGATCTCGTCGCCCGCAGGGGCGACGCGCGAGAGGACCGCGCCGAGCGACTTCGCCGCGGCGACCTTCAGCTCCTCCTTCGCGTCCGCGCTCTTCAGGATCGTGGCGAGAGCGGCGCCGCCGCCCGCCTTGAGGTTCCCGAGCGCACGGACCGAGTTCATCTTGATGTCGTCGCTCGCGCCCTCGGCGGCGTTGTTCGCCAGGGGATCGACCGCGACCTTGTAGTCCCACGCGCCGCAGCCGGCGTTCGTCGAGGCGAAGGCGTCGGCCGCGTCGGCCGCGACCCCGAGGGCCGCCGCCTGGTTCTTGCCGAGGGCGCCCTTCTCGATCGCCGCCTGGACGACGGGCAGGTAGGCCGTCGCGACGAGCGGCTCGTCGATGAAGCCCGCGAGCTTGTCGCCGTACTTCGTCGTGAGGAACGTCTTCGTGTCGGCCGCCGTGGGGCCGCCCACCACGACCACGATCCGCATGTTCTTCGTGCGGGCGTCCGTCGTCAGCTCGTCGATGGCGGCGAGCGTGGACTTGAACTGGTGCATCGGGATCTCGCCGGCGGCGCCGAGGTCCCCGCGGAGCACGATCACGTCGAGGGTCGGGGCGGCCTTCGCGCGGGCCACGCCGCGGTAGCCGTCGGACTCCTCGGCGACGACGTAGCCACCCTCACGGAGGTCCATGAGGAGCTTGCCGCGGGCGTCCGCGTGGTCGTCCACCACGAACACCTGGCGCAGGGCCGTCTCCGACGCCGCCTGGGCGCCGAGGGAGGGGACCTTGTCCGAGTTCGGGAAGGCGCCCGGGCTCATGCGGAGCGCGGCGACCGCGGCGGCGTACTGCACGCGACGCTCGGAGGCCACGAGGGCCGCCGAGAGGGGGTGGTTTGCCAGGCTCTGGTTGCCGTAGGTCGCGGCGACCAGGCGGCAGCATTCGACGGCCACGTCCCAGTTGCCGGCCTTGAGCGCGTCGCCCAGCGCGGCGGACGCCCCGTCGAAGCCCTGGCTGGTCGCGACGTTCATCGCGTCCTTCAGGCTCTCGGGCGCCTTCTCGCCCATCGCACGGCCCTCGAGGACCTGCGCGACGATCGAGCGCACGAGCAGCGAGCGGGCGGCGAGGTTGTCGCCCTGGAGGTCGAGCGCCTCGACGGCGTGGAGCTGCGCGAGCTGGTAGGGCAGGAGCGCCCCGGGGACCTCGTAGCGGACGAGGGCGTCGCCCTCGAAGCGCCACAGGTTGTGGACCTCGTCGGACTCGGCCAGGACGGCCGGGTCGTTGCCGTAGTAGAGGTTGCCGACGCGGACGAACGACTCGGCGGCGGCCACCGCGCCGGCGCCGGGGCCGACCTTCGTGATCGCGGCGTTCGCCTTGGCCTTCACGCCCTCGTCCGCGTCCTTCTCGGCCGCGCGACGGAGGTAGGGCAGCGCACGCTTGTCCTTGATGTCGCCGAGCACGGCGCAGATGTAGCCGCGGAGGCGCGCATCGGGGGAACTCAGCGCGGCGCAGAGGGGCTGGACCGCCTCGCTGCCGATGTACTGGAGCGCGAAGATGGCGTTGACCACCTTCTCGGGATCCGGGTCGCCGAGCGCGGGGAGGAGGTAGGGGACCGCGTAGTCGCCGGACCGCGCCGCGAGGTCGAGGTTGGCGCGGCGGCGGACGTCGATGTCGCCCGAAAGCGACTTCTCGACGAGGCCCTTGATCATCTCGGGGTCGCGCTGGCGCGCGTCCACGACGGGCTTCGCCTTGTCGAGCAGGTAGCGCATCAGGCGCTCGTGCTCGCCGCCGGCGGTCAGGGCCTTGATCTTGACCCGCTCGTCCACGACGCGCAGGACGCGATAGACCTCGTCGTCGCCGGGGTTGGCGGCGACGTACTCCTGCAGCTTCTTGAGGGCATCCTCCATCCGTCCCGCAGCGTAGTCGTCGAAGGCGGCCTTGAGGCCGGCCTCGTCCGCGTGCGCGGGGGGGGACATGAAGAGGGCGCCCGCGACGAGCGCAACGCCTGCCGCGATTCCAGTCACGATGCGAAGGCCAGTCGCCTTCATGTAGAAGCCTCCCTGCGAGCGGGACCGTACGTGGACCGCGGCCCTGCGAGACCTCGTGCGCGACTCCGCCTGCCCGACGGAGAAGCCTGGCGATCGCAGGGGCCGGAACTTCGGACGGCGGAGTGTACGGGAGGCCGTTCCCGGGTGTCAAGAACACATCCCGGGAACCGCGACGACCGCAAGTCCCTGCGGGCACGCCGGTTATGCGCGGCCGTCCGAGCCCCCCCGCCGGCGTGCCCCATTGTCACCGTTTCAACACCCCCTCCGGGGGCCTCCGGGACGCTCCGATCTGAGGGGGCTAGGCCCCCGCGGAGCCCCGCCGAACCGACCGTGCCCCCCCTCTCCCCTCCCCCGCTCACCCTCCGGCGCACGTACGGGTGGCTGGCCCTGGTGTTCGTCGCCTCCGGCGCCCCGTACGGCCTGCTCACCGACACCCTCTCCCAGAGCCTCGCCCGCAACGGCGTCTCGCCGGGTCGCATCACGGCGCTCGCGAGCGACGTGGGGCTCCCGTGGACGCTGAAGTTCCTCTGGGCGCCCCTCGTGGACGCGTTCGGCCGCCGCAAGGGCTGGATCCAGGGCAGCCAGGTGACGATCGCCGTCCTGCTCTTCGGCTTCAGCACCCTCCCCCCCGGCGACACGGGCACCCTGGCTACCCTGGCCCTCCTCGGGATGGCGGTGGCCTCCGCGACCCAGGACATCGCGGCCGACGCCTACGGCATCGAGGTGCTGTCCGCGAGGTCGCTGGGCGAAGGGGGCGGCATCAAGGTCGGGGCCTACCGGGTCGGCCTCCTCCTCGCGGGCGGGATCCTCGCGGGGCGCGCCGACGCCCTCGGCTGGCCCGGGGTCTGGCGGGTGGCGGCCGGCGTCTTCGCCCTGTTCGCCGCGAGCACCTTCTTCCTCCCGTCCGCGCCGCGGACGCGCACGGCCGGCACGCCCCTCGTCGAGCCGCTGCGCGCCCTCCTCCGCACCCCGGGCATCGTCGGCATCGCCGCCTTCGTCCTGTTGTTCAAGGCGTGCGACTACGCCATGCCTTCCTCCCTCACGAAGACCCTGCTCGTGCACCGAGGCTTCTCGAACGAGGAGCTCGGCGACGTCCTGACGCCTCTCGGCATCGGCGCGTCGATCCTCGGCTCGCTCGTCGGGGGCTGGTGGACGAGCCGCGTCGGCCTCGGGAAGGCGCTGCTGGTGCTGGGCGCGCTCCAGGCCGGCAGCAACCTCGCCTACGCCGGCGCGGCCGCCGTGGACGGCAAGGCCGCCCTCTGGGGCGCGGCGGTCTTCGAGCAGCTCTGCGCCGGGCTCGGGACCGCGCCCTTCGTCGCGTTCCTCATGACCTGCTCGCAGCGCGCCCACGCCGGTACGCACTACGCGCTGCTCACGGCCCTGATGGGGTTCGGCCGCTGGCTCTTCGGACGCTGGTCCGGCGCCGGAGCCGAGGCCCTGGGCTACCCCGGCTGGTTCGCGGCGACGTTCCTCGTCGCGCTCCCGGCGTTCCTCCTGCTGCCGATCGCCTACCGGGCCATCGCGCGGCGCGAGGCGGAGGAGGCGGCGGGAGCGGCGGAAGCGACGGGGAGGGTGGGGGCGCCGGGGGCGGGCACCGGCGGTCGCGGCGGAGCGACGCAGGGCTGACCGCCCCGCCCCGGGCGGATCCCACGGCCTCGAACGCCGCTCCCCCACCGCGGTGGCTCCCGGAGGGCACGGGGCGGAGGGGCAGGAGCGGGGGCTCTACTCCTCCTCGCCGAAGAGGCAGTCCGCGAGCGCCGCCTCGACGTCGGGGCCGGCCCCGGGGAGGTGCAGGACCGCCGCAGGCCCCGGGCGGGGGCTCAACCAGATCGTCTGGGCCGAGGGGTCGAGGGCCAGCGCGGCCCCGACGACCTCGAGCGAGCCGGTGGACACGTTGTCGCTGCCCTTCCACGCGCGCACGCTGCCGATCACGATCACCGTGGTGGGCTTCGCCTTCCCGGGGATCGCGGGCGCCGGCGCGCCCCGCTTCACCCGCACCACGTGCACCTTCACGCCCGCCCGCGCGCCCCTCGCCTCGAGCACGAGGCCGCGATCCGACGTGTCGTCGTCGTCCACGACGAGGACCTCGTCCCCCTCGCCGAGGGGCCGGGCGTCGCCGCCCCCCGCGAGGAGCACGGCCCGCTCGGCCACCTCGGCGGGCACCGCGTCCCGCACGGGATCGCCGTCCTGCGAGGCGCTCGCGAGCCGGCCGAGCACGCGGAGGAGGAACTGGATGCCCCCCGCCGCCCGCTCGGCGTCGGCGAGCAACGCCGCGTCGGCCCCCTCGAGGAGCTCCGCCGCGAGCCGTTCCGGATCGCTCGGGATGAGGAGGGCGTCGCAGCCGGCCCGCAGCGAGCGTCGCGCGGCCGCCGTCTCTCCGCCGTCCCCCAGCGCCCCCGCCATCAGGAGCGCGTCGGTGAAGACGGTCACCCTCGCGTTCTCGGCGACGAGCGACCGCAGGCGATCGACCAGGGGCCGGCTGAAGGTCGCGATCGCCCCCGTCGGGTCGAGCGCGGGATAGGCGCAGTGGGCCGTCATCGCGGCCGGGCAGAGGCTCTCGAACGCCGCCGCGAACGGGACCAGGTCGCGCGCGACGAGCCGCTCCTCCGCGTCGGTGACCACGGGCACCGCGTCGTGGCTGTCCTTCAGCGTGGCGCCGTGGCCGGGCCAGTGCTTCGCGGTCGGAGCGGCCCCGCCGCGCAGCGCCCCGCGCACGAACGCCGCCCCGAGGGCCGCGACGCGGTCCGGGTCCCAGCCGAAGGAGCGGTTGCCGACGATCGGGTTGCGCGGCTCGCTCCGGACGTCGAGCACGGGCGCGAAGAGCACGTCCACCCCGACCGACCGCGCGTCCACGGCGGTCGTCTCGCCGAACGCCTCCGCGTCGGCGAGGGAGGCCCCGAGCCCCCACACCCCCGCGTCGGGGAGCACGCGCAGTCCGCGCACCTGCTGCCCGGCGCCGCGCTCCATGTCGCTCGCGATGAAGAGGGGGCGCCGGGCTTCGTGCCGGAGCCGCGCGGTCAGGCGATGCACCTGCTCGGCCTCGCCGCCGAAGAGGCAGAAGCCCGCGAGCCAGGGCTGGCGCGCGCGCGCGAGCGCCGCCTGCTCCTCGGCCCTCGCGTCCTGGTCGAGACGGATCCACGGGACGATGAGCGGGTACGGGAGCGTCGGCATGGGCGGGGGGATCGGACGGGCGGCCCCGGCCCTTGAGAAGGCGGCCGGTGCGGGGAATTCCGGGGGCGGCGGGGGCCGAAGGGAACCTACGGTACCGGGCTCGTCCCCGCCACGTCGATCGGGCGGCGCCCCCCGCCGGGGACGAGCTCATCCCGGGTGTCGGACCCCCGTTCATCCCCTCGGGCGGACACCAGCGATCAGGCGCCGGCGCCCGGCCAGACCGCGCCGCCGGTCACGGGATGCCGGGCCCCGGTCGCCGCGGGCACCGTGTTCGGCAGCCCCTCGAGGTGCGCCCACCCGAGCAGCGCGAACGCGACGGCCTCCTTCGCATCGGGATCGATCCCGCGCGCCGCCGACGAGACGACCTCCGTGCCGGGCAGCTCCGCCGCGAGCCGGCGCAGGAGCGTCGCGTTGTGGGCCCCGCCTCCGCTCACCACGCACTCGGCGACGGGCGGCAGGAAGCGGCGGTACGCGTCGGCGATCGAAGCCGCGGTGAACGCCGTGAGCGTCGCGACGAGGTCGCGTCGCGCGCGCGGCGTGCGGGCGCGCGCGAGGAGCGGCCGGACGAAGGCGGCGCCGAACTCCTCGCGGCCCGTGCTCTTCGGCGGACGACGGCGGAAGAAGGGGTGCGCACGCAGCTCGCGGAGGAGCCCCTCGTCGATGGCGCCGGCGGCGGCCATGGCCCCGCCTGCGTCGTAGCGCGAACGGCCCCGTGTGGCGTGCGCAACGGCCAGGTCGATCGCCATGTTCCCGGGGCCCGTGTCGAACGCGAGGAGGTCGTCCCTCCCCGGGCCCAGCGCGGTCACGTTGGCGATGCCCCCGATGTTCTGGCACGCCACCACGCGCCCGGGCCGCGCGAGGAGCAGGCGGTCGAGGAACGGCACGAGGGGCGCGCCCTCGCCGCCCGCGGCCACGTCCCGCGGACGGAAGTCGGCGACGGTGCGGATCCCCGTGCGCTCGGCGATCACCGCGGGCTGACCGATCTGCAGGGTCGCGCCGCCGCGGCCCCGCGCAGGCACGTGGGCGGCGGTGTGGCCGTGCGACGCGACGAACGCGACCCGTCGCGCGGGGACGCGCGCGCGGGCGAGGACCCGCCGGACCGCCGAGGCCAACCGCTCGCCGATGTCGACGTCGAGGCGGGCGAGCTCGCGCGCATCGACGTCGGGGAGGCGGAGGAGTCGCGCGCGG
>CAZJJQ010000118.1:0-9110 GCA_964546345.1 uncultured Planctomycetales bacterium | reverse complement strand
GGCGGCGTGCGTGCTACGCTCCTCCTCCGGGGGCGCGGCGCCCCCGGGGGGCACGCCATGTCGGGTCGTGGAGTCGCGGTGCGGTGCCGGCGAGCGGGTCCCGGTGCGCGGACCGTCGGTGTCCTCGTCGGGCTGCTCGGTCTCCTCGCCCCTGTCGCGCCCGCGCGCGCCGAGGCGCCGCAGCCCGGGTGGCTGCCCCTGCCTCTCACCGGGCGGGTCACCGTGAAGGGCGCGGGCAAGACCTACTACGTGGACGGCGCCCAGACGATCCCCAAGGGGGCCGAGATCCGCCTCGAGGCGGGCCTGACGCTCGTCGGCATCAACAAGGCGAGCCTCGAGGTGGCGGGCGGCTTCGAGATCCACGGCACCGTGGACCACTGGGTCGGCGTCGAGGGCATCGACTTCAGCCCCACGCTCGCACCCGAGGGCGGCTTCCACTTCGACATGGCGTCGCTGTACGCGTGCTCGTTCGTGCACCCCGAGGGCAAGGTCTTCGACGGCGGACTGACGATCGAGAACTCCTGCCTCGCGCGCAACTGCAAGTTCGACGTCCGCATCCGCTCGGGCTACCTGCGGTTCATGACCGCCGAGGTCGGCATGCCGGCGTCGGTCCGCTCGTTGCCCGAGAAGGGGAAGCCTCCCGAGGTGTCCTTCCGGACGTGCTGGCTGAAGCAGACGCTCCTCGAGGGCCGCGGCGCGCTGATGCTGCGGGCCGCCGAGGTGAAGGGGACGCTCGAGGTCCGCCACGTGGACGACCTGATCCTCGATGGCTGCGACTTCTTCGGAGACGTGAAGATCGTGCAGGAGGCGGACGACTCGTGGGCGAAGGTCGTGCTCACCAAGGACAACCTGCTGGCCGGCGCCAAGCTCACGCTGGCGCGCCCCACGGGGCCGAAGACGAAGATGGAGAAGGTGCGCCTCGAGCGGTTCCACTTCGAGGGGGCGTCGGGTGCTCAGGGCGCCCCGGCCCTCTCCGACAAGGACGTGGCCGCCCGCGTGGTGGATGGCGAGGACGACCCTCAGGTGTCCGTGAAGGCGTTCTGGAGCAAGCCCAACGAGCGCAAGCACGTCTTCCTCGACAAGACGCTGCGCATGCGCGCGCCTCCGCTCAGATAGGGGGCCCCGCCTCCGCCATCCGGCGCCGGACGCGGCGGCGCGCCGACATCCAGAACCCCACCGTCACGGAGACGGCGACGAGGAACGGGATCGCGCCTCCGACGAGGTCGCCGAGACGGCCGTCCACGGCGGCGCGGATCGCCGACGCGGCGTCCCGCGCGGCGTGGGGGGCGACCGTGGCGGCCGTGGCCCCGAGGGACGCGCCCACGGCGACGAGGAGGAGGAGGCGCCCGACGCACGCCTTCGCCCGCGCCACCGCCCCCGTAGGGACCGGCGGGCGGGCGGCAGGGCCGCCTCCACGGGCTCGCGCGCGAGGTCGTCGGACGCGAGCACGACGGCCGAAGGCCGGCCCTGGCCCGTGGCTCCGTCGTGCCTCCACGCGAGGCGTCGCCCCGACCTGTCGAGCGACGGGCGCGGCGGGTAGGGGCGGGGGCCCGCGGGGAGCGTGGGGCGGAGCGGCAGGGCCGACATCGTCGTGCGCTCGAACCAGACGAGATCGCAGCGGGGGCACACGTCGAGGGCTTCGGCGATGCCGTGGGCGGGCACGGCGACGCGGGGCAGGGGGCGCGCGCACGAAGGGCACGACCGCGCGTCGTCCGCGACCCACGCGCTCTCGCCTTCCGAGCCGAGCCCGAGATAGGGCGTCCCCCCGCCGCCCCCCTGACCCGCGGCGCGGGCCGCCTCCCGCAGCGCCGTCAGCGCCGCCCTGGGCGTCCGGTGCCTGAGGAGCGCCAGGGTGCCCGCGCGGCCGCCGCACGTCGGGCACGCCCACAGGAAGCCGCCGAGCATCGCGACGGGCCTCAGCGCTTCGCGGCATCGGGGACAGGCGAGCATCGGCGGGGCGCTCCGGACGGCGCCATGGTGCCCCTACGTCGGGCCCCGGCGCAAGAACGGGGTCCGCCCCGGACTCGGACGGATCGGGGATCCGGCTAGAGTACCGGCGCTGGGCACGTGGATCGCGGGAGGCGAGGGCTCTCCCCGTGCGTCGCCCCGGGAGCCGCGCCATGTCCGACCGCGTCCGCGAGATCCTGTCCTGGTACGGGTCCGACAACCCGGGCACGCTGACCAACCTCGCCCGGCTCCTCAACCACGGGCGCCTCGCGGGCACGGGCAAGCTCGTGATCCTGCCGGTGGACCAGGGCTTCGAGCACGGTCCCGCGCGCTCCTTCGCGATGAACCCGGCCGGCTACGACCCCCGCTACCACTTCCAGCTGGCGGTGGACGCCGGCTGCTCGGGCTACGCCGCCCCGCTCGGCTTCCTCGAGGCCGGTGCGCGCGAGTTCGCGGGCGAGGTCCCGCTGATCCTCAAGCTCAACAACCGCGACTCGCTGATGGAGGAGAAGGACCCCGCCCAGGCGATCACCGGCAGCGTGTCCGACGCGGTCCGGCTCGGCTGCGCGGCCATCGGCTTCACGATCTACCCCGGCTCGGCGCACCGGCTCGACATGTACGGCCAGCTGCGCGCGCTGGCCGAGGAGGCGAAGCGGGTGGGCCTCGCCGTCGTCGTCTGGTCCTACCCCCGCGGCGGCCAGCTCAGCAAGGAGGGCGAGACCGCCATCGACGTGTGCGCGTACGCCGCCCAGATCGCGGCCCAGCTCGGCGCCCACATCGTGAAGGTGAAGCTGCCCTCGGCCCACGTCGAGCAGAAGGCCGCCGCGGCGGTCTTCGAGAAGCAGCGCATCCCGATCGCGACGCTCGCCGAGCGCGTGCGCCACGTGGTCGAGTCCACCTTCGCCGGCCGGCGCCTCGTCATCTTCTCGGGCGGCCCCGCGAGCACCGACGAGCAGGTCCTCGAGGAGATCCACGCCATCCGCGACGGCGGCGGCTTCGGCTCCATCATCGGCCGCAACTCCTTCCAGCGGAAGCGCGCCGACGCGATCAAGCTGCTCACCAACATCATGGACGTCTACGCCGGCAAGAAGCCGTAGCGCGAGCCCGGTCCCGTCCCGTCCCGGCAGGCTCCGGACCCGCCCGCCCGTCTCATCGCCGCGCGGGGGCGGCGACCGCCGAGAGCAGCAGCCGCATGGCCTCCAGGCCGTAGCCCGCACGCTGGACCGCCGCGACGCCGAGCGGTCGCACGAGCGCGGCGCCGAGGCCCACCTCGAGCAGCAGGTGTCCCGCGGTCTCGGGCGAGACGCCGCGGCGCAGGCCCGGCGCCTCGAGCGCCTTCGTGAGGAACCGCCCCAGGCGCGCGTACGCCGCGCGCACCTGCGCGACGGTCTCCTCCGACCCGTGGATCGCCGCCGCGCCGTTCATCACGCGGAAGTCGTCCTCGTGGGTCGAGAGCAGCGCCTCGAGGCCCTCCGAGAGCGCCCGGAGGCGCGCGCCCGCCGAGGCCTTGCCCTCGATCGACGCCTCGAGCGTCGCCTGGACGCGGTCGGCGGCCCCCGCGAGCACCGCCGCGAACAGCTCGGCCTTGCCCGGGAAGTGCCGGTAGAGGATCGGCTCCGTCACCCCGGCCGCGGTCGAGAGCTCGCGGGTCGTCGTCCCCTCGAACCCGCGCACCGCGAACAGGGGCAGCGCCGCGCGCAGGATCGCGTCCCGGCGCGCCGTGGCGGGCAGCCGTCCCGAGGAGGTGGGGGGCGGCGGGGGGAGGGGGGCGGGAGGCGACGGACGGACCGGGCGACCGGGGGGGGTGTCGGGACCCGACGCGGAATGTCGCTTGACCATGGCCGTAGTGTGCGCTAACTTCCGTGAGTTAGCAAACGCTAACGATGGGCCTGCCGGGAGGAGTCGCCATGGATCTCGCCGAGCGGATGGCGGTGGTGGAGGGTCGCCTCGATCGCGTCGAGCGCGTCCTGGGGCTGCCGGGGAAGCGCGTCGCGTCGGTCGTGGACGACCTGCCCGTGGCGGTCCTCGCATCGCCGCGTCCGGGCGCGCGCGCGGAGGCCGCGCGGGATCTCCTCGAGGATCCCGGCGTCGCACCGCGCGCCGACCCCGGAGGGCTCGTGTCGGACACCCCCGTTCCGGGGTCGCCCCCCCCGCCCCTGCGGCCCCCGCCGCCCCCCCGATCCTCCACGCCCTCTGCCCGGCCCCCGTCGCCCGCGCCGCGGGCCGCCGCGCGACGCTCGCCCCCTCCCGTCGTCCCCGCCGCCCGTGGCGACATGGAGCGCTTCGTGGGCGTCGCGATCCTCGGCCGCGTGGGCATCGCCGCGGTGCTCCTGGCCGCCGGGTACTTCGCGCAGCTCGCGTACGCGTCGTTCCCGCCCGCGCTCCGCGTGGCGTCCATCTACGCGCTGGCGGGCGTCCTGATCCTCGTGGGCCACCTCGTGCGCCCGAAGGTCGCCCCGCGCTACGTCGCGATCCTCTGGGGCGGCGGCGCCGCGGCCGCGTACATGGCGGGGGTCGTCGCGCGGATGCGGTACTCCCTGTTCCCCGAGGGCGTCGCGCTGGCCGCCCTGGTGGCCTCGTGCGCGCTGGGACAGGTGCTCGCGCAGGCGCTCAAGCAGCGCACCCTGGCGCTCGTGGCGCTGGCGGGCGCCATCGCCGCACCCGTGCTCGTGGGCGGCACCGCCGACTCGCGGACCGTGCTCCTCGTCTACCTGCTGACGCTCCACGCGTGGGCCTGGTTCATCGAGACGCGCCACGGCGCCACGGGGGCGCGCCCGCTGGCCCTCCTCGGCGTCCCGGCCGTCGCGCTCCTCTGGGCGGGGACCCACGGGCGCGTCGATCTCTCCACGTGCGTCCACCTGCACCTCTATCTCGTGGGGCTCACGTTCCCCGAGTGGGCGAGCCTCGCCCGCGGGCGAGGCGTCCCGGGTCGGGGCGCCGCCCTGGCCCCGATCCTCCTGGGCATCGCCGAGGCCGCGATGCTCGCGACCTTCGCGGTGAGCCTGAGCGGCTTCACGGCCGAGCGGTACCTGCTCCACCGCACCCTGCTCGTGGCCGGGCTCGCGTGGGCGGTCCCTCCCGTGCTCGGCCGCCTCCGGGCGGGGTCCGCGCGACCGGGCTCCGCGTCGTTCACGCGCCTCGCCGGGCTCTGCATCGCCGTAGGGCTCTTCTTCCTCGCCGGAGACCCGGCCTGGAGCGGCGATGCGGGCTTCCACGCGGTGCTCGTCGCGTCCGCAACCTTCGCGGTCCTCTCGCTCGGGGCGGCGCCCCGGCTCGGAGCCGGGGACCTCGCCGCGGCGTTCGCCTCGGGGCTGCCTCTGCTCCTCCTGATGACCCTCGATCCGCGCGACCCCGTCCGCGCGTTCGCGTTCGTGGGCCCCGTGGCGCTCCTCCTGCGAGGCTCGCGGCCGCCGGCCCGGATCGCGGGCCTCGCGCTCGGCCTGCTCGCCGCGTTCGGCGGGATCGTCCTCGACCCGAGCCCGTGGCGTCCGACGGTCTGCGTCGCGCTCGCGGCGGCGGTGACGGGCCTCGCCTTCGTCCGCGGGCGGCGCCTGAAGGACGACGTCCTCGTCGCGCTCGCCGACCTCGTGCTCGTGGCGCTCGCTTGCTTCGTGGCCTGGGGCGCCACCGAGATGGGGGCGCTCCGCGGCGCGTTCCAGAGCGTGTCCCCGGCGATCCTCAACCCCGGCACCGTCGCAGCCGCCGTGCTCGCGGTGGCGCTCGCGCTGCGCCTGCGCGCGGAAGCCCCGACGACGCCCCTGGCCTCCGGCTCCGACCCGATCCTCCGCGTCGTGCTCGGCGCGCTCCTCGTCGCCGCGGGCTGGCGCGAGGTCCACGCGGCGCTCCGTCACGTCGAGGCCCTCGACCTTCGGGCCGCCCTCGGCGCCCTCTACCTCGCCGCCACGGGGTCGGTCTTCTTCCTCGCGGCAGCCCGTCGGCGCGACGCGCTGCTCGCCTTCGAGGGGCTCGCCTGCGTCGGCATCGGGATCGCGCTCGCCATCGCCCACGGCCGCGTGCCCGGCCGCGCCTGGGTCTCCGGCGTCGAGCTGACCGGCCTCCTGGCGGCCGTCGGCGCCGGCGCCGTCCTGCTCCGGTCCTCCTTCCCGCAGGTCCGCGTGGCGCTCGGGATCGCCGCCGTCGGGGTCGCCTTCGCGTGGTTCCGGCACGTGACCGGCGGCCGCCTCGGGGCCGAGCTCCGGCTCCTCAACCCGCGCACCCTGGTCGCGGCGCTCACGGTCGCCCTGCTCATCCTCCTGCGCACGCGCACGCGCGAGCCGGCGTTGCGCGGGGTCCACCTCGCGCTGGGCCTCGCCGCCGCCGCGCTCGCGTTCGGCGCCGGCCTGGTCGAGGTGCTCGACGCCGTGCACGACCTGCCCTCGGGGCCCATCCGCAGCGTGCTCGTCAGCGTCTACGCGATGGGCTTCTCCGCCGTGCTCCTCTTCCTCGGCTTCCGCCGCCGGTCGCGCGAGGTGCGCTGGCTGGCGCTTGCCGGCTTCGCCTGCACGGTCGGCAAGGTCGGGCTCCACGACCTCGCGAGCGTCGAGACGCCCTGGCGCATCCTCGTCACGGGCTGCCTCGGCGTGGTGCTCCTCGGGGCGGCGTACGCCTACGCGCGTCGCGATCGCACGGTCGGCGACGCGGATGCGGGCGGCGCGGGGGCGAGCGGCCCCCTCCCCCCGCCGCCCCCCGCCTCCTGATGCCCTTCCCTCCGCCTCCGTTCCCGCGTGCGCGCGGTATCCTGCCGCGCCATGTCCGACGCCCTGGTCCTCCCCTGCTCCTCGTGCGGCCGGCTCAACCGGGTGCCGGCGGCGCGCCTCGGCGACGTGCCCACCTGCTCGGCCTGCGGCGCCCGGCTCCTCGGCGCGGGGCCGGCCGAGCTCGGACCGGATGCGTTCGCGCGGTTCACGGAGCGGAGCGACCTGCCGGTGGTGGTGGACTTCTGGGCGCCGTGGTGCGGGCCGTGCCGGGCGATGGCGCCGCAGTTCGAGGCGGCCGCCCGCGCGTTGGCCGGCCGCGCGGTCCTGTGCAAGGTGAACACGGAGGACCATCCGTCGCTCGCGCAGGCCCTTCGCATCGCGGCGATCCCCACGGTGGTCGTGTTCCGATACGGGCGTGAGCTCGCCCGTCACGCGGGGGCGGTGTCGGCCGCGCAGCTCGAAGCGTGGCTCGAGCCGCATCTGTGAGGCCCGCGGCTTCAGGGCCCCTCGGGGCGTTCCCTTTCCGTGCGACCGTCGGTGCCGAGGGGCGCCGGGCCTCGTAGCATGGGGGGATGGACCCCGCCCCGCCCGATGCGGCCCCGCCTCCCGTGAGCCCCTCCTCCCCCGCACCTGCCCCGAGGGAGAACGCCTCCAGGTCCCCCGGGTTCGGCCGGATGCTGGTCTCCGCGATCGTCTCGAGCGCGATCCTGGCCGGCGTGTTGTGGGGCGTCACGACCTACCTCCTCAAGTACCCCCGGCAGGACTGGCGCCTCTTCCTCTGGGTGGGGATCGGGGGCGTGGTCTCGCGTCTCCTCCTCTGGCCCCTCGCCGGCCGCCGCGTGCCCGGGCTCGTGCTCGAGGCGCTGTCGCTGGCGGTCTTCCTGCTCGTGTCGTACGGCGGCTACGTGTACGTCTGGCCGGCCCTGCCCCTCCGGCTCGGGTGATCGACGCCCCGCGGGAGGGGAGGGGCGCGGCTCTACGCCCCTCGGGTACCATGCGCGGACGCCCGTCGGCCGCAGGCGGGGGGGAGGGACGCCATGGGACGACGGAGTCGCGGGACGCTCGGGCTGCGCGTGCGCCGCGGGATGCGCGGGTGGGTCGTCGGGCTTGCGGGGCTCGTGGGGATCGTGTCGCTCCAGGGCAGGGGCGCGGCCGCCGCCGAGCTGACCGCCCCGGAGAAGGCCTGGGCCAAGGCGTGCGCGGAGAACCTCGCCTCCGACAGCGAGAAGGTCCGCAACGGCGCCGCCACCGCCCTCGGTCAGCTGGGCACGGACGCGCTGGCGACCGTGCTCGGCAACCTGTCCCGCCTGAAGAAGGACGAGCACTGGGACGCGCTCGAGAAGGCCTGCGACGGCATGGGCCGCGAGAAGGCCGCCACGGCCCTCGAGTATCTCGTCGGGTCCTGGCCCAAGCCCCAGGCGCCGCGGGTCGAGGCGCTCGTCAAGCGGCTCAAGGAGAAGAAGGAGAACGTCGAGCTGGACAAGCTCGCCAGCGCCGGGGCCGTCGGCACGGTCGTCAAGAAGGTCCTGGACGGCTACGCGAAGTCGAGCTCGTTCGGCAACATGGACAAGGAGATGGACCGCCTGCTGGCGCTCGGGCACGCGGCGGTGCCGTTCCTGCTCGAGGAGTTGCGCAACGACGCGTCCTCGGAGGGGATCTCGAAGCGGGGCATGGCTCCGGCCGCGGCGGCCGCGGCCCTCGCCGGCCTGGTCGTCGAGGCCGACATCCCGGCCATCGCCGAGGTGCTCCTGCTCGGCGGCAACATGCGGGCCGCCGAGGCGCTGTCGAAGCTCAAGACCGGCGCCGCGCTCGACGCCCTGTTGGCGCCGCTCGAGAAGGGCTTCCTCTCGCACTCGCTGGCCGAGGCGCTCCAGGCGCACGGGCGCAGCCCGAGGACGATCGCGGCCCTCGGCACCTGGCTCGAGACGTACGGCACCCAGGGGGCGAAGGAGGCGGGGGAGGCCGCCGACGTGCTGGCCGAGCTGGGCGATCCCGCGGCGATCCCCGCCCTGCTGCGGGTCTCCGGCGCGAGCCTCACCGACGACAACCTCGCGCCGGTGGCGGTCGCGCTCGTGCGGCTCGGGGAGGCGAAGGGCTTCCCGCTGTGCCTCACGGTGCTCGAGCGCGTCCCCGAGGAGGGGGAGAAGAACGACCCCGACAAGTTCTTCGCGGCCTTCGCGAAGAAGCAGGTCGGGGAGGCCCTCAATCGCGTCTGCGGCGAGCGCATCTACGTGGACGACGGCACGTTCCGCGCGAACAAGACCGACTGGAAGGCCGTCGGGGCCAAGTTCCGCGCCTGGTGGGAGCCCCGCAAGGACAAGCTCACCTTCGACCCGAAGACGAAGCGTTGGTCGGCGCCGGAGCCGAAGCCCGGGAAGTAGGGTCTTCGGCCGGGCCGCCTCACCTCCCCGCCGTGTCCGTCCGCACCGACCACTTCGTGTCCGTGGGCCCGTCCCGCAGCTCGAC
>CAZJJQ010000117.1:0-9116 GCA_964546345.1 uncultured Planctomycetales bacterium | reverse complement strand
TCCCACTCGAAGCCGAGCCCCGGCTTGCCCTCCTCGGGCTCGACCGGCGCCGGGATGGCGGCCCGCACCTTCGCGGTCGCCGCGGTGACGGCCGCGGGCCCGTCCGCGCGCACGGCGCGGACGGGGGCGAAGGCGACGGCGAGGAGCAGGGCGGCCAGGGAGACGGCGTTCGCGGGGCGCATGGACCACTCCGGAGCGGGTCGGGACGGGGCGGCGCATCGTAACCGCCCCGCAGCGCGCCCGCCGCCCAAACCGCCGCCTCGCAGGACGGGCCGGGCCCTACGGACCCCATCCGCCCCCCCGGAGGTCCCCCCCGAGGAGCGCCGCCCTACTCCTTCACGAAGAGCGCGTCCAGCCGGCTCTTGTACTTGTCGTACAGGCCGAACCAGTCGTCCGCCGTCGCGCAGTTGGTGCCGGTCATCCGGTTGAGGCACGTGACCATGGTCCCGCTCAGGGCACCCCAACGGGCCCGCGACTCCTCCCCGGTCTTCGTCCGCGCGGTGGCCTGGGCCTCCCCGGAGCTCGAGTCCCAGCGGTTCCCCACCCCCGGGCTGTCCTTGCTGACGGTGGAGATGATCTCCGTCAGGATCTTCACGCGCATCCGCTTGTTCGAGCCGTAGTTCGCCAGGGCCTCCATGGCCGCGATCGAGAGCGGGAACACCTTGCTCTTCTGGACGATCGTGAGGAGGGGCAGCACGGCGTCGGCGCTCAGGAGCTTGCCGGCTGCCGTGATCGCCGGGGTGAGGAGCGGCGGCTCCTCCTTCGGGTTGGGCTGTGCGAGCCAGCGGCGCAGGTAGCGGAACAGCGCCGGGTCCGCGGTCTCCCCGATGGCCACGATGGCGACCTTCTGGGTGGGGTCGTCCGTCGTCCCGTCCAGGATGCGGCCGATCAGCGCCCCGAGCTTCGTGCGCTGGACGGGGTCCGTGGCGGCCTGGGCCTCCTTCGCCACCTCCGCCACGTCGAGCTTGAGGGCATCCACGGCCTTGTCCTTGAGGTGGAGCCCGATCTGCCGATCGAGCTCGGCGTAGCGTTCCGCCGGGTCTTTGGCGGGGTCGGCGGACGCGGGGGCATCCCCGGCCCAGGCCCCGGCGCCCCCCAGCATCCCGGAAGCGACCGCCCAGAGAGCGACGGCTGCGATGCCCACTCGAACCATGGCGACACTCCTTTCGCAGGCCCTTTGTCGGAAGGGTCCTACGGGATAAGACGTCGCCGCCACGCCTCGGATGTCACGAACCCGCAAAGAGTTTAGGGACTTTAGTCCCTGGTTCGGGGTACTGGGGGGTGGGCCCCCCGGTGCTAGGTCCCCCGGCATCCCCCGGTCATGCGTCTTCCATGTCAGGATCACCCGCAGGACCGGCCCCCGGGGTGGCGTCCCGTGAAAAGATGAACGTTCCCGGACGGACCGACCTACACCGTGCGGGCCCCCCGCCGACCGCCCGCCCCCCGGAGCCCCCCTCCTCCTCCATGGCCCCCTCCAAGACCGCCAAGAAGCCGCTCGTGATCGTCGAGTCGCCCGCCAAGGCGAAGACGATCGGCAAGTTCCTCGGGGGGGGGTACCTCATCGAGGCGAGCATCGGGCACGTCCGGGACCTGCCGAGCAGCGCCGACGAGATCCCGGAGGCGCAGCGCAAGGAGAAGTGGTCGCGCCTCGGGATCGACATCGAGCACGACTTCCAGCCGCTGTACGTGGTGCCGAAGGAGAAGCGGGAGCAGATCCGCAAGCTGAAGGCGCTGCTCAAGCAGGCCGGCCTCCTCTACCTCGCCACCGATGAAGACCGCGAGGGGGAGTCCATCTCCTGGCACCTGCTCCAGGAGCTGGCGCCCAAGGTGCCCGTGAAGCGGCTGGTCTTCCACGAGATCACGAAGGAGGCGATCTCCGCCGCGCTCGAGAGCCCGCGCGACATCGACGCCAACCTCGTGGAGGCCCAGGAGACGCGGCGCATCGTGGACCGGCTGTACGGCTACAGCGTCTCGCCCCTTCTCTGGCGCAAGATCCGCCCGAAGCTGTCGGCCGGGCGCGTCCAGAGCGTGGCCGTCCGCCTGGTGGTCGAGCGCGAGCAGGAGCGCATCCGGTTCCGCCGCGCCGGCTACTGGGACGCGAAGGGCCTGTTCGCGACGTCGGGCGGCGCCGAGATCGCCTCGACGCTGGTGGCCGTGGGCGGGCATCGCGTCGCCACGGGCAAGGACTTCGACCCCGAGACCGGCAAGCTCAAGGCGACCGACGGCAAGGACCGCCCCGTCCACCTCGACGAGGCCGCCGCCAAGGCCCTCGTCAAGCGCCTCACGGGCCGGCCGGCGAAGGTCGCCTCCCTCGAGCAGAAGCCCTACACCGAGCGCCCGTCGCCCCCGTTCACGACGAGCACGCTGCAGCAGGAGGCCGCCCGCAAGCTCAGGTTCACCGCCCAGCGCACGATGCGCGCGGCCCAGCGCCTCTACGAGAACGGTCACATCACCTACATGCGCACCGACTCGACGACGCTCAGCCAGGAGGCCCTCGGGGCCGCCCGGCGGCTCATCGAGAAGGAGTACGGCCGCGAGCACCTCCCGGCGAACGCGCGCGTGTACCAGACGAAGGTGAAGAACGCCCAGGAGGCCCACGAGGCCATCCGGCCCGCGGGCTCCACGTTCATCCCCCCGCGCGAGCTCGCGGGCGAGCTCGGCGAGGACGAGCGGAAGCTCTACGAGCTGGTCTGGCGCCGCACCGTCGCGTCCCAGATGAACGACGCCCGCGGGTTCCGCACGACGCTGCAGGTGGCCGTCGAGGACGCGACGTTCCAGGCCGGCGGCAAGACCGTCGAATACCCCGGCTTCCGCCTGGCCTACGTCGAGGACGACGCGGAGGACGCCGAGGCCGCCGCCAGCGAGCTCGAGCGGGTGCTCCCCGCCGTGCGCGAGGGCGAGGGCCTCGCGACGCGCTCCATCGTCCCCGAGGGCCACGAGACGCAGCCGCCCCCGCGGCTGACGGAAGCCGGCCTCATCAAGGAGCTCGAGGCCCGCGGCATCGGCCGCCCTAGCACCTACGCCTCCATCATCGAGACGATCCAGGCCCGCGACTACTGCTTCAAGCGCGGCACGGCCCTCGTCCCCACGTTCACCGCCTTCGCCGTGGTCCGCCTCCTCGACGAGCACCTCCACCACCTCGTGGACTACGCCTTCACCGCGAAGATGGAGGACGAGCTCGACGAGATCAGCAACGGCAACCGCACGCGCCTCGACTACCTGAAGGGCTTCTACTCCGGTAACGGCCTCCCCGGCCTCAAGAGCAACCTCGAGACGGCCGACGCCAACATCAGCCCGCAGGAGGTCTGCAAGGTGATGTCGTTCGAGTCGCCGGGCGGCGCCATCGAGGTCCGCGTGGGCCGCTACGGGCCGTTCCTCTCCCAGCCCGGGGCCGAGCGCCGCGCCTCCATCCCCGACGAGACGCCCCCCGACGAGATGACCGCCGCGCGCGCGCTCGACCTGCTCGAGAAGGGCTCCGAGGGCCCCAAGTCGCTCGGCAAGGACACGGTCACGGGCCTCGAGGTCTTCGTGAAGGTCGGCCGCTTCGGCCCCTACGTCCAGCTCGGCACCCCGGAAGACGCCGGCAAGAAGGGCAAGCCGAAGATGGCTTCCCTCCTGAAGACCATGACCCCCGACACGGTCACCCTCGACGACGCCGTGGCGCTCCTGCGCATGCCCCGCGAGGTGGGCCGCGCGAAGCCCCCGACCGGCGAGGAGGAGCTCCCCATCGTCGCGGCCAACGGCCGCTTCGGCCCCTATCTCAAGTGGGGCGCCGACACCCGCAGCATCCCCGCCGCCGAGTCCCCGCTCACGATCACCCTCGCGCGCGCGCTCGAGCTCTTCGCCCAGCCCAAGGGCGCGGGCGGCCGCGGCGGACGCGCCGCCGTCAAGGTGCTCAAGGACCTCGGCAAGCACCCGAAGAGCGCCGCCGACGTCCGCATCCTCGACGGACGCTACGGCGCCTACGTCTCCGACGGCAAGACGAACGCCACGGTGCCGAAGTCGGAGGCCGCCGAGACGCTCACCATGGAGCGCGCGCTCGAGCTCCTGGCCGAGCGCGAGGCGAAGGGCCCCTCGAAGAAGAAGCCGCGGCGGAGATAGGCAAGGTACCGCCGCCCGGAGCCCCCATGGACGCCGCCCACGCCCTCGACGCCCTGTTCAAGCCGAAGTCGATCGCGGTGATCGGCGCGGGACGCACGGTCGGGACCATCGGCAACACGATCCTGTGGAACCTCGTGTCGAACGGGTTCGAGGGGAAGGTGTTCCCCGTCAACCCGAAGGCCGACTCGGTCCGCTCGATCCGCTGCTACGCCGACGTGCGCGACATCCCCGACCCGGTGGACCTCGCCATCGTGTCGGTGCCGCAGCCCTTCGTGCTCGACGCGGTCAAGGGCTCCATCGCGAAGGGCGCCAAGGGCATCTGCGTCATCACCGCGGGCTTCCGCGAGGTGGGCGCCGCGGGCGCAGCCACCGAGCGGCAGCTGGTCGAGCTGTGCCGCGCGGCGGGCGTGCGGATGATCGGGCCCAACTGCATGGGCCTCCTCAACACCGAGGACGCCGTGCGCATGAACGGCACGTTCGCGCGCACGTTCCCGCGCCCGGGCGGGATCGCGTTCCTGTCGCAGTCGGGCGCCATGGGCGTCACGATCCTCGACCACGCCGAGGACCTCGGCATCGGCATCCGCATGTTCGCGAGCCTCGGCAACAAGGCCGACGTCTCGGGCAACGACCTCCTGCGCTACTGGCAGGACGACCCGAAGACCACCGTCGCGCTCATGTACCTCGAGAGCTTCGGCAACCCGCGCCACTTCATCCCGATCGCGCGCCGCTTCACGCGCACGAAGCCCATCGTGTGCGTGAAGGCCGGCCGCACGGCCGAGGGCAGCAAGGCCGCCTCGTCGCACACGGGCGCGCTCTCGGGCCCCGACGCGGCGGCGGAGGCCATCCTCGAGCAGACGGGCGTGCTGCGCGTCGACTCGGTCGGCGAGATGTTCGACGTGGCGCAGGCGCTCGTGTCCCAGCCGCTGCCCGCGGGACCGCGCGTGGCGCTGCTGACCAACGCCGGCGGGCCCGCGATCCTCGCGACCGACTTCCTCGTCGGCAAGGGCCTCGAGCTCGCGAAGCTCTCCGAGGCCACGAAGGACGCACTCCGGAAGGTGCTCCCCGCCGAGGCGTCCGTCGCGAACCCCGTGGACATGATCGCGAGCGCGGGCGTCAAGGAGTACGGCGCCGCGCTGCCCCTCCTCCTCGCCGACCCGGGCGTGGATCTCGTCATCACGATCTTCGTGCCGCCGATCACCCTCGACCCGCTCGGCGTCGCGCGCTCGATCTTCGAGGCCAGTCGCGGCGCGACGAAGCCGGTCCTCGGCTGCCTCATGGCCCGCGACGCGGTGATCGCCGAGATCAAGCGCCTCGACGAGGCGTGGTTCCCCCTCTACGAGTTCCCCGAGGACGCGGTCCGCGCGGCGTGGAATCTCGTGCGCGTACGCGCGCTGCGCGACGACGACCTCGGCGAGCCCGTGCGGTACGAGGTGAAGCGCGACCGCGTGACGGAGCTCCTCGCGGCGAAGGCCGCGGCCGGCGGCGGCTGGATGGGTGCCGACGACGCCTTCGAGATCCTCGAGGCCTACGGCATCCGGTGCCCGCGGATCGAGGTCGCCCACGACGTCGCGGGCGTCGTGGCGGCGGCGGCCCGCGCGGGCGGGCCCGTCGCGATCAAGCTCGACGGCGCGGCGTTCCTCCACAAGAGCGACGTGGGCGCCGTCGTGCTCGGCGTCTCCGGCGCCGAGGCCGCGAAGGCGACCGCCGAGAGGCTCGAGGCCACCGCGCACAAGGTCGCGAAGGGCACCCCCTGGCGCTTCCTCGTCCAGAAGATGGCCAAGACGGGCACCGAGCTCGTCATGGGCGTCCGGAGCGACCCGGTCTTCGGGCCCCTGCTCCTCGTCGGCCTCGGCGGCGTCTACGTCGAGATCTTGAAGGACGTCCAGTTCGGCCTGGTTCCCCTCACCCCGGTCCTCGCGCGGCGCCTCCTCCGGCGCCTCCGCGCGTTCCCCCTCCTCGAAGGGGTGCGCGGCAAGAAACCCGTCGACCTGGTCGCCGTGGAGCAGACCCTGCTTCGCCTCTCCCAGCTGGTCGAGGAGCACCCGTCCATCCTCGAGGTCGAGATGAACCCCGTGGTCGCGCGCCCGGATGGGGTCGAGGCCCTCGACGTGCGGCTCCGGGTGGCGGCGCTCTCCCCGGCCGACGCACGCCGCCCCGTCGCCGCGTCGATCTGATCCCCACGGCGCTCCCGGCCTTCCTACCGGGGTAGGGGGGCGCTTGCTACCGTGACCGTCCCCGTCCGGGCGTCGAGCCCCCCGGCGGCGCCGAGGCCGACCGCATGAACATCACCGACGTCACCCCGACCGGCTACGAGCGCGTCGTCCGCTGCGAAGACCCCGCGAGCGGGCTCAAGGCGATGATCGCCGTCCACAACACCGTGCTCGGGCCGGCGCTCGGCGGGCTGCGCATGTGGCCGTACCGCTCCTGGGACGAGGCGACGTTCGACGTGCTCCGCCTCGCGAAGGGCATGACGTACAAGTCGGCCGTCGCCGACACGGGCCTCGGCGGCGGCAAGTCGGTCATCCTCGGCAACCCCAAGACCGACAAGTCCGAGGCGCTCTTCCGCGCCATGGGCCGCTTCATCGACACGCTCGGCGGCACCTACATCACCGCCGAGGACGTGGGCACGTCCGTCGAGGACATGGTCGCCGTCCGCAAGGAGACGCGCTGGGTCACGGGCCTGCCGCTCAACCTCGGCAGCTCGGGCGACCCCTCGCCGTGGACCGCCCTCGGCGTCTTCCGCGGGCAGAAGGCCTGCCTCGAGGAGGTCTTCGGCAACGGCGACTTCGCCGGCCGCACGGTGGCGATCCAGGGCCTCGGCCACGTCGGCGTCTTCCTCGCCGAGCACCTCCACGCGGCCGGCGCGCGCCTCGTCGTCTGCGACGTCGCCCCCGAGCGCGTCAAGGAGGCGGCGGCGCGCTTCGGCGCCCAGGTCACCTCGCCCGACGCGATCTACGACGTCCCCTGCGACATCTTCGCGCCGTGCGCCCTCGGCGCGGTCTTCCACGACGAGACGCTCAAGCGCCTCCGCACGAAGATCATCGCCGGCGCCGCGAACAACGTCCTCCTGCGCGAGGAGCACGGCGACCGCCTGCGCGAGATGGGCATCCTCTACGCGCCCGACTACGTGATCAACGGCGGCGGCATCATCAACGTCTCCATCGAGGTGGAGCCGGGCGGCTACGACGAGGCCCGCTCGCGCCGCAAGGTCGAGAACATCTACGAGGCGCTCAAGACCGTGTTCCGCATGTCGCGCGAGCGCAACATCAGCACGAACCGCGCGAGCAACCTGCTCGCCGAGGAGCGCCTCGCGAAGGGCCGCAAGAAGGCGTAGGCCTTCTACTCGGGCTTGTCCTCGCCCGTCGCGCTCGCGATCGCGCGCGAGAGCGAGCGTCCCCCCACCACGAGCGAGAGCCACACCACGCCGAGGTAGACCACCACGAGCGCGCCGACCCTCGGGTCGGGGATCGGCCCGCCGCGCCACGCCACGGCGCCCATGCCGACGTAGCCGAGCCGACGCCGCCACGTGAGCCCCCTCGGCGAGAGCCGGCCCGCGGCCACGTCCGCGACCACCACGAGCACGCCGAAGCCCGCGACCCCCCAGGCGAGCGGCGACGGCGTGGGCCATCCTCGCCCGGTGATCGCGGCGATCGTCGCGCCGAGGGTGAGGGCGACGGCGAGCAGGAGGTCGAAGAGCAGGACGAACCCCAGCAACGGGGGCACCGTGACCGCAGGCCCGACGGAGGCGAGGCGCAGCTTCATCGGGCGGGAGTGTACGCAGATGCGGGGCACCCCGACGCGTGAAAGAGGCAGCGCGCGCGAGGGAACCTCCGCCGATGCGGGGCAGGAACCGTGCCGACCGATCGGGCTCGATCGCGTAGGCCCGCGCAAGGGTCGATCACGCGATCCGCCGGGTGGGGACGATCGGCGGATGCGAGCCAATCGTGTCCCCTGACCGACACCTTGGCGAGCAGCCGCGCAGCACGGGCCCCGCGAGCAGCCCGTGCGTGCCGACGGCAGCCACCCCGCGTCCCCTCACGCCGGGATCTCCGGCTCGAGGTCCACCGGGCACTCCGGCAGGCTCCCGAGGAGATCGCGGCCGTAGCGCTTCGTGACGATGCGCGGGTCGAGGATCACGACGAGGCCGCGGTCGGTGGCGCGCCGGATCAGGCGGCCGAAGCCCTGCTTGAGGCGGATCGCGGCGTGCGGCAGGGAGAGCGCCTCGAAGGCGTTGCGGCCGGCCAACTCGACGCGCTGCTGGCGGGCGCGCTGGAGGGGGTGCGAGGGCACCTCGAACGGGAGGCGCGCGATCACGACGTTGCGGAGCGCGTCGCCGGGGACGTCCACGCCCTGCCAGAACGAGGAGACCCCGAAGAGGACGCCGTTCCCCTCGCGGAAGCGGTCGAGCATGGCCGTGCGCGGCAGCTCCTCGCCCTGGACGAGCACGGTGAGCCCGTCGCCCTCGAGGTGGGCGCGCACGGCGGCGGCCGTGCGGCGCATGGACTCGTTGGACGTGAACAGGACGAACGCCCCCCCCTTCGTGCGGCGCACGGCATCGAGGACGGCCTCGGGCAGCGCGGCCTCGTAGCCCTCGGGGTCGCGGGAGGGGTCGGGGAGGTCGGTGCGCACGACGACGCGCGCCTGCCGCGCGTAGACGAACGGGCTGCCCACGGCGAGCTCGTCCCCGCCGTCGAGTCCGAGGCGGTCGCGCACGTAGCGGAAGGACGCCGGCTTCCCGGTCGAGAGCGTGGCGCTCGTCAGGACGACGCTGCCGTAGGCCTTCCACAGCGCCTCCCGGAGAAGGGGGCCCACCTCGACGGGCGCGCGCACGACGCTCGTGTTCCCGCGCGAGTCCCACTCGGCCCAGCACACGTGGTCGGCGTCGGGGCCCGCGACCAGGGCCGCCACCTCGTCGGCGAGCGCGAGGAGGCCGAGCGCGCGCGCGCCGAGCTCGAGCGCGAGGTCGCGCGCGCCGGCGGCGGGGAGCCCGCGATCGATCGCCTGGGCCAGCCCGC
>CAZJJQ010000116.1:8075-9183 GCA_964546345.1 uncultured Planctomycetales bacterium | reverse complement strand
CCGGATCGCGCAGGAACGCCTCGCGGGCGTCGAGGGAGCGGGAGAGCACGACGCGCTCGCGCCCGCGCTCGCGGGCGGACTCGCCCACGGAGCGCGCCCGCTCGGGGTCGGCCAGGTAGCGCTCGAGGGCCGCCGCCACGGCCCCGGGATCGTCCTGGGGCACCACGAAGGCGTGGCGGCCATCCTCCACCAGCGGCGCGACGGAGGGCAGGGGGGAGACGATCGGCACCAGACCCCGCGCCATCGCCTCCACCAACACGTTCGGGATCCCGTAGTGCGTCTCGCGCCGCGCCGGCAGCACGCGCACGTCGTGCTCGTCGTAGAGCGCGCGTACCTGGGCAGGCGGCAGCGCGCCCCGGAAGTCCACCTGATCGGCCACCCCGTCCCGGTTGAAGTCCGGGTCGATCCCCTCCGGGTTCGCGCCCCCGCCGATCACGTTGACCAGGTAGTCCAGGTCGTTCTGGTCGGCGTTGCCGTCGTTGTTCAGGTCCAGGTTCGGCGCACAGCCTTCCACGCGCAGCACCACGTCGTCCACGCCCGCCTCGACGATCGACCCCGCGCCCAGGTCCCGCGCCTGGAACCGCACCCGCATCAGGTTCGTCGGCACCACGAAGTCCTCGAGCCGGAACGACCTCGCCACCCACACCCCCGCGTTCTCGCTCACGTCCTCGAGCACCACCCACGTCGCGCCGTCGTTGTTCGAGACCAGCACGGGCATCGAGTCGGCGTTGGGCGCCGCGCCCTGGTTGTTCGAGTACCACCGCTGGTACGACAGGTACGTCCCCGTCACCAGCGTGAACGTCGTCGGGAGCGCCGAGAACCGCGGGCTCGTCAGCGTCGTCGCCCCGCCGTCCACATCGAACGACCCCACGCCCGTCCCCGCCGCCAGTCCCGTGATCCACGCGCTCGTCCCGCTCGGGGTCGATCCCGGCTGCGCCGCCGTCGCCTGGGGCGCCCCGCGCTGCCAGACCCCCAGCGTCGCGGTGTCGCCCGCGGCGCCCACCGTCCACCCACGATCGGCCTCCATGTCGTCGCTGAACCGGATGGTCCCCGTTCCCGCCGAGGTCGCGCTCAACGCGCTCGCCGGCGCGTCGGGGGGGGCTCGAGG
>CAZJJQ010000116.1:0-8065 GCA_964546345.1 uncultured Planctomycetales bacterium | reverse complement strand
GAGGGTCGTCCACGTCGCCTGTGATCCGGTTGGTGGGCGTGCCGGGCGCGGTGGCGCTGTCCGCGGTGGCGGGCGGGTCGGTGGTGTTTCGCTTGGCTCGCCCGTCTCCCGCCTGGGCCTGCACGTAGTACTCGATCACCTCCCCGCACGCCCCGCCCGGCACGCTCGCCGTGTACAGGTTGTTCGTTCCGCCCGACATCGCCACCGGCGCGAAACTCCCGCCCTGAACCCTGGCGAAGAGCACGGGCGGGCCGGCCAGGCTCGCCGCGGCCTGATAGACCGTGAACGTCGCGGGCGCGCCGCCCGAGGGGATTGTCGTCGGGACCGACTCGGGCTCGATGAGGAAGGGCGCCAGCACCTGCTCGGCGAGCGTGAGGGCCGCGTGGTAGTTCTCCTCGGCCGTCGGGAGGATCTGATCCGCCGGAAGCTCGAACCCGAACTGTCCCTCGTCGCGCTCCTCGATCGTCCAGGCGAGCACGCCCCGATCGCCGTAGACCCAGTCGGGCGCCACGCCCGAGGCCGGGTAGATCGTGGTGTACGAAGGACCCCCGATGTACGTCTGCGCGTGCACCGAGAAGATCGCGCCGGTGAGGGTGGCGTTGAGCCGGTCGAAGAGTCGCGCGTTGGGCGGAAGGGCCGCGGTGTACCCGCTGGGCGAGAGGACGAGCTGCGAGAAGGAGTGGAAGTCGATGTGGGCGCGCAGGCGCGGGTTGGCGGTGATGAAGTCTCGCATCACCTGCGTCTCGGGCTCGGAGAACGGGCCCGCGCCGCGGTAGGTGTCGGAGTTGGTCGCGGTGCTCGCGCCCTCGCCCCCCCACTGGTAGCCCCAGTTGCGGTTGAGGTCCACGCCCGTGGTCCCGTCGCCGTTGCTCCGCCGGTTCTTCCGCCATAGCCGGTTGTTGGGCGTCCACGTGAACTCGTACCCGTCGGCGTTGATCACCGGGACCACGATGATCTCGGCGTGATCCAGGATGTTCCGCGCCCGCGCCTCGCCCGCCGCGTACCGCTCGAGCAGCGTCTCGGCGATGTACAGGTTCGTCATCGGGCTGATCCACTCGCGCGCGTGCTGGCAGCCCTCGAACATCACCGCCGGCCTCGCGCTCCGCGGGTTGCCCGGCTGGTCCGGGCCCTGAAGCCGGATGCCCTTGATGGGCCTGCCCTGCAGCGTGCTCCCGGCGACAAAGGTCGTCGCGAGCGCCGGGTGCGCCCCCGCCAGCGTGTCGAGCCGCGCGTGCATCTCGGCGAGCGTTCGATACGTCACGTACCACGCGTCGTCGTTCTGCGCCCGCGCTGCGTCGATCTGCGCCCGCTCGGCGTCGATGGCCCCCTGCACATCCGCGATCCGCAGCTCCAGCGGGATGCCCATCGCCTCCAGCAGCGCCCGCTGCGCGGGCGTCACCTGCACATCCACCGGCCCCGGGCGGTCGCGCGTCGGGGTCACGCACGACCACGCCGCCACGATGTTCGCGTAGACCGCGTCGACCTCCTCGGCGCTGCGCGGGGTCACCGTCACCATCTGGTGACCGGGGTACGGCCCCGGCGGGGGCTCGGGCTGGGCCGACGCCGCGCCCGCGAGTGATACGAGAACAACCGGAGCCAGCCACGTGGACGTTCGCATCATCGCACCCCTTGTCGTCGCGGCTCGTGCCGCCCTTCCTTGTATTCTGGCCGAAACGATCGGTTACCGCCAGCGCCGATTCGCGAAACGCCCAAGGTCGCGACCGGCCGAGGGTTCCGGGCCGTCCGACAACCCCTCGGGCTCCCCTCGGCAGGGTCGCCGGCGAAGGATCGGGGCTCTATGGTGCGACCCGGTTGGCGGGTGTTCGAGAGGCCCGGCCCCTTCGCCAGCCGCGAGAAGGAATCGCGCGATGCGTCGCTGGGTCGTCATGTGCGTGGCCTCGATCATGCCGGGCGTGGGCGCCCGAGGAGAACCCCCGCCCGTGTTCACTACCGCGTGCGTCGCCGCCGACCATGCCCTGGCGTCCAAGGCCGGGGCCGAGATTCTGGAGGCGGGCGGGAACGCCGTCGACGCCGCCGTCGCGACCAGCTTCGCGCTGTCCGTGGTCCGTCCCTACTCGTGCGGGATCGGCGGCGGCGGCTTCATGCTCATCTGCCTGCGCGCGGACCCGCGCGATCCGTCGCGCGGGCCGGTGACGATCGCGCTCGACTATCGCGAGGTCGCGCCCGCCGGGGCCTCGCCCCGATGGCTCGAGGACGATCCGGACCCGGACGCGGCGACGCACGGGGGCAAGGCCGTCTGCGTCCCGGGAACCGTCGCGGGGCTGCTGCACGCGCTCGATCGGTACGGGCGGTTGGACCGGTCGCGCGTGCTGGCCCCGGCGATCCGCCTGGCCGAGGAGGGCTTCGCCGCCGATCGCCACTACGTCCACACCGCGCGCACCGACGACCTGGTGCTGCCCTGGTTCGCGAAGGACCCCGCCCGGGCGGCGCGGTTCGCCTTCGTCTACGAGCGGCTGCTGCACAAGGGGCGGATCGAGGTGGGCGACGTCGTCCACGTTCCCGAGCAGGCGGCGGCGCTCCGGCTGATCGCGCGCGAGGGGGCGGGCGCGTTCTACAAGGGCGACATCGCCCGCGAGATGGTGCGGAGCGTGCGCGAGGGCGGGGGCGTGCTCACGATGGACGACCTCGCCGGGTACAAGGTGGTCGAGCGCGAGCCGCTCCGCGCACGCATTCGCGGGCTCGAGGTGCTGACGATGCCCCCGCCCAGCAGCGGGGGCATCGCCGTCGCGCAGGTGCTGGCGATGCTCGACGCGCGGCGTGCGGACTTCGACGCCGCCCGGGCGCTGGGCCGCGAGAGCCCCGAGTACATTCACCTGCTCGCCGAGACCTTCAAGCACGCCTTCGCCGATCGTGCCCGCTGGCAGGGCGACCCGGGCTTTGTCGACGTGCCCGTGCGGGGCCTGCTCGCGCCGGCGTACCTTCGCGCCCGGGCCGCGAGCATCCGGCTCGACGGGGTGCTGGCGCCCGAGGCGTACGGCACGGCGTCGCCCCCGCGCGACGACGCCGGGACCAGCCACCTCTGCGTCGTCGACGCCGACGGCTCGGCGGTGGCGTGCACCGAGACGATCAACCTCATCTTCGGGTCGATGGTCGCCGTCGAGAAGTACGGGTTCGTCCTCAACGACGAGATGGACGATTTTCTGACGCGGGGCGGCGCGCCCAACGCCTTCGGGCTGGCGCACGCCGACCGCAACCGCCCGCGCCCCGGCGCCAGGCCGCTCTCGAGCATGACCCCGACGATCGTGCGCGACGAGGATGGGCGGGTGCGTGTCCTCGCCGGGGGCGCCGGGGGCCCGCGCATCATCAGCGGGACGATCCAGGCGGTGCTCAACGTGCTCGAGTTCTCCGACGACGCGCTGGCGAGCGTCACCCGCCCGCGCTTCCACCACCAGTGGTCGCCCGATCGGCTGCAGCTCGAACGCGCGATCGCGCGCGAGCCGCTGGCGGGGGCTCTCCGCCGACTCGGGCACGACGTGGGCGAGCGCGAGGCCGTGGGGAACATCCAGGTGATCCGACGCGTCGACGCCGGCTGGGAGGGCGGGTGCGACCCTCGCAAAGGCGGACAGCCCGCGGGGTACTAGCGCCCGCGCGAGGAAGGGCTCGCGCCGCGAGGAGACTCGCGAGCCGTGGCCCCGCCAGACCCGGCGGAGACCGCCGGGCCACCCAAAGCCACGGCGGGGCTCGCTCGGCACGCGTCAAGCGCCGGGGCCTGATTCTCAGGCAGGTTTCCGCATGTCCACGATGTTGCGCGCGCGGGCGGGATGTGTCACCAGACGGGCGTAAAGCCCGCCGTAGCCGCGCGCGCGCGGGGGCGACCAAGGTCCACCCGAACCCGCCGCGGGGCTCCTGGCGAATCGTGGCGCATGCACCTTGTTTGTGCGCGAAGTGGCGTGCAGGCTTTTCTTTCTCGCGGATTGGCATGCCGTTTGGTTCGGCGTGCGGGCCCTTGCGCCGCGCGAGATCGTCAACCCGCGGGCAGTTCGGCGAGGAGGCACTCGACGCGGCCCGACTCCGGGCCGGCGATGGTGGACTCGGCGGCGAGCGCCGCGGGCACCAGCACGGTCGTGCCCGCGCGCAGGTCCACCGGTGCGAAGGCGCCCTCTTCGCTGTAGAGCGAGCCCGCGCCGGCGAGGGCCATGACGATCGTGCACGCCCCGGCGCGCGAGACCGTTGTCTCGCCCTCGTTGCTCAGGTGGGCGTGGCGGAGCGTGTAGAACTCGGTGGCGGCGGGCGGGCCCACGCCGCCCGTGGGGCTGGGAAGCCGGATCGCCTGGGGCGCCGGGCCCCAGTGGATGCACTCGAGGCTCTCGCGCACGTGCAGCTCACGCCCGGCCCGGCCCCAGTCAAAGACGCGGAACGTCGTGTCGCTGGGCGTCTGCACCTCGGCGACCAGCACGCCCGCGCCCAGCGCGTGGCAGGTTCCGCTGGGCAGCGTGTGGCACTCGCCCACCACCGCCGGGACAGCGAGCAGGTCTTCGGCCACCGAACCCTCGCGCACGTGCCGCTCGAACGTCTCGCGCGTGATGCCGGGCCTCAGGCCCTTGTAGATCACGCTGCCCGGCTCGGCGGCGAGGACGTACCAGCTCTCGGTCTTGAGGTGCGCCCCCGGGTGCGAGGCGGCGTAGGCGGGGCTCGGGTGCACCTGCACCGACAGGTTCTCGCGCGCATCGAGGAACTTGACGAGAAGCGGGAAGGCCCCGCCCGGGCCCGGGCGTGCGCGGCCCAGCAGCGAGGAGCCCCACGCCGTCGCGGCGTCGCGGAGCGTCTTGCCCGCGAGCGCGCCCGCGAGGATGGTCGAGCGCTGCGCGCCCCCGCCCGCGCCCCCGGCGCTGGTCGAGTCAAGGTCGGCGACTTCCCACGACTCGCCGATGGACGCGCCCGGGGGGACGGACTTGCCGAACCGCGCGAGTCGATCACCCCCCCAGACTTTGGAGAGGAGGATCGGCGCGAAACGGAGTGGGTAGAGGGCGGTCATGGAAGCCCACGTGGTCGGCCCGGGCGCTACGTCGACGGCAGGCTCTCGACGAACATCCCGCTGATCCTGGCGTCGAAGGCGATCCGGTCTCCGACAACTCCCTGCACGTCGGAGACGAAGCGGCGACGCTGGGCCTTGACTTCCTTGCAGAGCACGTAGAAGTCGTCGCCCGGGACGACGGAGGACCGGAAGGCGGCGTTCTCGATGCGCAGGAAGTAGACGATGCCGGGCCCCGTCTTGCGCGTGATGTACATGTAGCACGCGAGCTGGGCGGCGGTCTCGATCATGAGCACGCCCGGGAGCACGGGCTTGCCCGGAAAGTGCCCGGGGACCCAGAACTCATCCTCGCGAACCTTGCGATGGCCGACGCCGAGCGTGACGTCGTGGTTGACCCAAACCACCCGGTCGAGCATGGCCATGACACCGCGGTGCGGGTTGAATCGCTCGATCTGGGAGCGGACGGCGTGGGTGGCGGAGAGGTCGAGGCGCGCGACGTCGAAGAGCAGCGATTTGGCGCCGCTCGCGTCGCTCGAGTCCGCGTTCAACGCCGGGTCACTGGCCGGGCTGGCCCGCATTGCGCAACTCCAGGATCTTCTCGCGGACTTCCTGGGCCGCGTTCTTGATGTCCTGCATCGATTGTCTCGCCCGCGTGCCCGCGGCCTTGTTCCCGCCCTCGGCCTTGACGATGTCGTCCTCGGCCTCGGTCACCATCTTCTTCAGCCGTTCAAATGCTTCCACGCGCCTGCCCCCTTCTTCCGACCACTCCCGCGTCATTCGATCCCCCGCGTACGCGTCGTCGGCGGGCAATCTTCCGCCGGCGACGCTTCCAAGGCAAGTCCCTTACAAAACGTTCGGCACGGGTTCGGACCGTGCCTGCTGGCGCGGACTCCGCGCGTCATCGGGCGGCCTGTGGAAGGCATCGCGCGAGGATGTCGTGGGCCGCGACGAGGTAGGCGGGGCTTCCCTCGCGGTCGATCATGGTCGGCGCGGCGGCGGCCATGAGCACGCGCCGCACCATCGCGAGGTCGCCGTAGTTGTCGTCGGCGGGCAGACCTCGCTCGCGCCGGAGCCTCGCGAGGGTGGGGACCGGCTTGAGCCCGTTGATGGCACGTTCGTGCCCCCAGAACTGGCGCTCGAGGTAGAGGGCGTCCTCGGCCCAGTGTCCGCTGTGGACAAGGTCGAGGTCGACGAGGACACAGGCGTTGCGGCCGGAGGGGTCGGTTGTGCCCGGGGGCATGGCGCGGCGGAGGGCATTGCCCGGGTGGAGGTCGCCGTGGCACCAGGCGTTGATCCCGCGTGCCTCCCACCTACGCACGAGGAGCGGGAGGGCGCGGAGGACGCGCTTGAGCAGATCGGTCCAGGTGTGCGAGTTGGGGAAGGCGTTGGCGCGGGCCAGCTGCTTGGCGTGCGCGATGGCGTGCTCCCAGTCGGGCCCGGGCGGGGGGCGTTCGAGGGGGGCGACTTTCATCGCCGCGGCCTGGAAGTCGGCGGCGGCGCGGAGAAGATCCAGTGCGGCCTGCTCGTCGAAGGCGTCGCTGAGCGAAGGGCCGGCGAGGCGCTCTTCGATGACCCAGGGCACGTGGTAGCCGTCGAGCCCGTCACCGCTGGCGACGACGCGGGGCGTGGGGAGCGAGAGCGACCAGCGTTCATTCCAGGCGACAACGTCGCAACGTCCCAGGCCGGTGGTCCAGCGGGCCTCTCCGCGTTGGAGCGGGAGTTTGACGAGGACCGGGATGACGTGGGTGGGCGTGTGCCAGGTTGAGAAGCCGGTGGCGGCGCCGCCGCGCTGATGGGCGGTGCGGAACCACTCGATGGGACCAAGACGTCGCTCGCAGAGGCGGAGGAGCGAGGGTGCGAATCGGTCAACGAGGTCGTGGGCGTCGCCCGGTGGTGGCGGGAGGAGGTGGTGCCCGTCGTCGCTCATCCGCGCGCACTCTACCGCGCGTCGGGCCCACCCTCAACGTCCGTTCGCGGTTCTTTCGGCGAGGCGCACGCGGAGCGCTTCGAGCTGGGCGGGGGAGAGGGTCTCGGCGCGGTCGGAGGGGCCGACCCCCTCGGGCCAGGGCGCATCGCGGCCCAGCACGGCGCCCAGCTGCTTGCGGCGCTGGGAGAAGAGGCGCTGGCAGAGGTCGACCAGCCCGCGCGGGTCGGCGGTGGCCGGGCTCGCGAGGCGTGACATCGCGACCATCGCGCTGGTTACTTCTGGGCGGGGCCAGAAGCAGCCGGGGGGGAGCGTGGCGAGCAGTCGCGGCTGGGCGACGGCGCTGGCGAGCACGGCGAGCGGGCCGTAGTCGCGGGTGGCGGGCGAGGCCGTGAGGCGGTGGGCGACTTCGCGCTGGACGGTGACGAAGAGGCCACGGCATCGGGGGATGTCGGCGAGGAGCGAGATCATGACGGGCGTGCCGGCGGCGTAGGGGAGGTTGGCCACGAGCAGGAAGGGGGCGGGCCCAACGGCTTCGAGCAGCGCGGGGGCGAGGGCGTGCTTTCCCTCGAGGCAATCGCCCTCGACGAGGGTGAAGCGTGGTTGGTGGGCGAAGTGCTCGCGGAGGAGGTCGGCCAGGCCGCGGTCGATCTCGGCGGCGACGACGCGCGCCCCGCGCGCGAGGAGTTCTTCGCTGAGGGTGCCGGTGCCCGGGCCGATCTCGAGGACGATCTCGCCCGGCGTGAGGCAGGCGGCGTCGACCAGGCGGGTGATGTGCGCGGGTTCGACGAGGAAGTTCTGCCCGAGGGCGTGGCGGGGCGCGAGGCCCCGGGCCCCGAGCATGGACTTGATCTGCGCGAGGGACTGCACGGCGGGGGAGCGTACCCCGCGGGCAACAATCGTCGCGGGGGGCGGCCTCAGCCGACCGTGCGGCCGAACAGGAGGCCGACCAGGGCCTCGTCCTCGGGCTTGACGAAGACGAAGACGTGGTCGCCCTCCTGGATCCGCGTGCTGCCTCGGGCGGCGACCAACACTTCGCCCCGCACGATGAGCACCGCCGACGCCCCTTCGGGAAAGGTGACCTGCGACAACGTCGCCCAGCAGACGGCGGCGGGAGGGGATCGGAGTGAGCATGGCAGTCGTGGCAG
>CAZJJQ010000115.1:7600-9196 GCA_964546345.1 uncultured Planctomycetales bacterium | reverse complement strand
GCCGTGTTGCGCACCGTGCTCGAGGCCGTGCTCGCGCTCGACGAGCCCTACCGCACGGCGGTGCTCCTGCGCTTCTTCGAGGACCTGCCTCCGCGCGAGGTGGCCGCGCGCACGGGCGAGCCCGTCGCGACGGTGCGTTCGCGCGTGCAGCGCGGGCTCGAGCGGCTGCGCGAGGCGTTCGATCGCGGCGCAGGCGGAGATCGACGCGCATGGAGGGGGGCCCTGGGCTCGCTCTCGGGGACCGGGGCCCTGCAGGGGTTCTCGAACGGGGGAGGAACGGGCTCGGGAAGGGTGGGGGCGGCGGGGGAGGGGGTCCGGACGGGAGCCGCGCCGTCCGGGGCGCCGGGAGCGGGCGCGGTGGGGACGACGAGCTTCGGAGGGCTGCTCATGGCGACGAAGGGGAAGGCCGCCCTGGTGGCGGCGATCGTGGCGCTGATCGGAGGCGGGACGTGGTGGTTCGCGCGGGCGCGCGACGCGAGCGCGCCCCAGGGGATCGGAAACGCGTTGCCGCTGCCGGATCGTGGCGCGGGCACCCCTCCGCCGGGACTTGCCGCCGCCGGCCGCGCCTCGGGGCCCGGTCCCGCGGACGTTCCGGCCGGCGCCGTCCTGCCCCCGCCGCCCCCTGACTCCGCCCCCGGGACCGTCGAGCCGAGGATCCGGTTCCGGTCCGGCGCCCTCCTGCTGACGGTGGAGGAGGCGCGTCGGCTGTACGCCGCGGCCGCCGTCGAGCCCACGGTGGTGCTCGTCGCGGAGGAGGAGCTCACCGGCGGGACGCCGGGGCGCACGTACGCGCGCACGTTCAGCGGAGAGACGAACTCGTGGCAACGCCCCGCCGTCATCGACTGGACCGGGGCCGAACCGAAGGTCACCACGAAGATCGAGCCGGGGCGGTGGTGGGCGATCGTGGCGCGACCGGGTCTGCCGCCCGCGTTCGTGCGCACGAGCGGCGACCCCTCCGGCGGCCTCGCCTTCGAGGTCGATCTGCGACCGTCGGGACGCGCGACGCGCGTGAGGCTCGTCGATCCCGAGACGAAGGAGCCCGTCCTCGGGGCGCGCGTGGTGCCCTACGTCGAGTTCGGCGACGACGCCGCCTTCGTCGCGGGGCCGGCGCTCGTCGCGGATCGCCAGGGGGAGGTGGACCTGCCGCTCGCCGACCCCGGCGAGGACCCGTGGCGTCCGGTGAGCTGGTGGGCGCTCGCGCCGGGGCGGGCCGCGAAGGTGCCGCTCGCCGGGGCGACCCCGCCGTCGAAGGAGACCGTCCTCGAGGTGCTCCTGCTCCGCACGGCGACCGTGAGCGGGCACGCGTGGGCGGCCGACGGAACCCCGGCGGTGGGGGCCATGGTCAGCGGCATGGCGCGCAAGGGATATGGCGTCTCCACCCGCGTGGGCGCGGACGGGACGTACGAGCTCGCGGGGGTGGCCTGCTCCGGGGAAGGCGGGAGCAGGGAGCGCATCGCGCTGCTCCCGAACGCGGCCGGGCTGGACGTCCTCCTCGTCGCCGTCCAGGTGCGACCCGGAGCGCGCGTCGCGCTGGATCTGGGCGCGCCGCCGGCGCCGGCGGGGGGGCGGGGGGGGGGGGGGGCTGGCCAGCCCGGG
>CAZJJQ010000115.1:0-7590 GCA_964546345.1 uncultured Planctomycetales bacterium | reverse complement strand
CGGGCTCGCCGCTCGCCTCGTCGCCGGGCTGGGGCAGGCCGGGGCGCGGGACGCGCGGGATCGGGGCGCGCCGCCGGACCCGCCGCCGAGGCTCGGTCGCCTGCGGGGAAGGCTCACGGCGGGGGGGAAGCCCCTCGTGGGGTGCCTCGTCGGCCTCGGGCGGGAGCGGTTCGGAGAGACCGCAGCGGACGGCACGTTCCGGTTCGACGGGTTGCGACCCGGGCCGACGAAGCTGCGGCTCATGCTCGGCGACCCGCGCGTGTCCGACGACGCGATGGTGCGGGGGGAGGCGGTGATCGTCTCGGAGGCAGGCGAGGTCGTGCTCGATCTCGACCTGCCGGAGGGCCTCCTCCGCGTGCGGGTGATCGATGGGGCGACCGGCGCCCCGGTTGCGGGGGCCTGGGTGTCCGCGGCGCCCGAGGGGGAGAGAGCGGACTCGAAGAGGTTCCCGGGGCTGACGTGGCAGATCGGGTGGTCCGGGGTGACCGATGCGGAAGGGATCGCGTGGATGCGGGGGTTGCCTCCGGACGCGCGGTTCCGCGTGGTCGCCCAGGGGCCTGTCCGCGCAGGGGGAACTGCCCAGGTGGAGGGAATTGCTGCCGGCACGGGGGCGGCGGCGGGGGACGTGACTCTGAAGCTGCTGCCGGACGGTCGGTAGGTTGCGGGATTAGGCTCGTCGGTCGATAGAGTCCACGAACCTGGCGCGGAGTCGGGTCTATACTTCTCTGGCGTAGCGTGCTCCCCGGTGGGCACCTACCGGGGGGGTGGCGTTGGACCGCGGGCTTCGCTGGACGCTCATCGGCTGCGCACTGGGGCTTGCGCTTGCAACCCTGGGGGCTGCGTGGGGGGTGCGGGCCGCCGAGGGAGAGTCGATCAGCGCCCGCGAGGCCGACCTGCGCGGGCTGGCGCAGGACCGTCGGCTGTGGCTGCAGTCCTGGATCGAGAGCACCCAGGGCACGGTGCGCGTCGCGGCGGCGTACCCGACGGTCGTGTGGCTGGCCTCCGGCGGGCTCCCTGGGCCGACCCCCTTTCCTTCCGACCCGGGAGCTCGAGCGCACCTCAAGGAGCTTCTCGACACCCTGTGTCGCGAGTCGGGCTTCGCGTCGGCCGTGCTCATCGATCGCGCGGGAGCGGTGCTCGCGACGGGGGGGGATGCGACGCCCTCCGACCGGAGCCCGGATCGCCTGCGAGGGCTGGGGGGCATGGACATCCCGAGCCTGCTCATCGACGTCGATCCCGAGGGATGCGCGGCCCGGTTCGTCCAGCCCGTGCGGTCCGCGGGGGGCAGGGACCTGCTCGGGGCGCTGGTGGTGCGCGAGGACGTGACCCGCCATCTCGCCCAGGCGCTGGCGTGGCGCGGAAAGGACTCGCAGTCGGAGGAGACGTTCCTCGTCGAGCGGAAGGCCGGTGCCGTCCGGGCCCTGTCCTCGCGCGCGCTCCACCTCGGGTTTCAACCGCCCGAGGCGTTGCCGAGCGAGCTCGGCGCGCTGCTCGGGAGCCTGTCCGCCTCGGCGACCGGCGCTGACGGGGTCGCCTCGTCGAGCGGTGGAGCGCGGATCGTCGCGTATGCGCCCGTGCGGGGGCTCCCGTGGGGGGTGGCCTCCACCCTCAGCCGATCCGAGGCCATCGAGGGTCAGCAGACCGCGGTGGTCGCGAAGGTGGCCGCGGCGGCCCTCGGGGTGATCGCGACCCTCCTCGGCGGCTTCGCGTTCCGCGAGCGGCGGCGGGCGTTGAAGGAGACGGAGGCGAACGCGCGCACCACGCGGCTCCTGTCGGCCATCGAGCACACGCGCGACGTCGCGCTGTTCGTGCGTGCGGACGGGACGATCGTGGAGGCGCTCGGCGCCACGGATCGCATCTACGGGAGGCCCGCGGCCTCCCTGGTGGGGCGGCGCCTCCAGGACGTGCGCACGTCCCCCACGGCGGCGGCCGTCGGGGAGGCCCCGTCCGAGGCGATCGCGGGGACGCTCTCGGAGGAGACCCATCTGCGAGCCGACGGCACCCCCGCGCCCGTCGAGGTGAGCACGAGCCCCGTGGTGGGCACGGGCGGCGACCGGTGGTACCTCGCCCTGGTGCGCGACGCACGGGAGCGTCGCGCCGACGAGGAGGCGACGCGGACGCTCGTGCGTGCCGTCGAGCAGAGCCCGGTCTCGATCGTGGTCACCGATCGGCGGGGCACGATCGAGTACGTCAACCCTCGCTTCTGCGAGGTCACGGGCTACGCGGCGTCCGAGGTCCTGGGCCAGAACCCGAGGATGCTCAAGTCGGGGATGACGGCCGACGCGGTGTACGAGACGCTGTGGCGCACGGTCAGCGAAGGGCGCGTCTGGCACGGCGAGCTCGTCAACCGGCGCAAGGACGGCTCCCACTTCACCGAGCGGGCCTCCATCGCGCCGGTCGTGGACGCGCGCGGCGAGATCACCCACTTCGTCGCGGTGAAGGAGGACCTCACCGAGTGGAAGGAGCTCGAGGACCGGGCGAAGGCCGCCGAGGCGCGGTTCCTCCAGTCGCAGAAGCTCGAGGCCGTGGGGCAGCTGGCCGGGGGCGTCGCGCACGACTTCAACAACCTGCTCTGCGTCATCCTCGGCTACGGGCAGATGGTGACCGACTCGCTCGCCTCCGAGAGCCCCGAGCGGACGCGGGTGGAGCAGATCGTCAAGGCGGGGCGGGCCGCCGAGGCGCTCACCCGACAGCTCCTGGCGTTCAGCCGTCGGCAGGTGCTCCAGCCCCGCCTGCTCGACCTCAGCCACGTCGTGCACGGGATGGAGAGCATGCTGCGTCGCCTCATCGGCGAAGACGTGGCGCTCGTCACCGAGCTGGCCCCCGAGCCCGCGGTGGTGCGCGTGGACGCCGGCCAGATGGAGCAGATCCTGCTCAACCTGGCCGTGAACGCGCGGGACGCGATGCCGAAGGGCGGGCGCCTGACGGTGCGCACGACCCTCGATCGCGGGGGCGTGCGGTGGGGCACCCCGGAGGCGGAGGTGCCGGTGGGCCCCTGGGTGGTCCTGTCGGTCGCCGACACCGGCGTCGGGATGGACGCCGCCACGCAGGCGCGCGTGTTCGAGCCGTTCTTCACGACGAAGCCCCAGGGACGGGGCACGGGGCTCGGGCTCGCCACCGTCTACGGCATCGTGCAGCAGAGCGGGGGGCACATCAGCTTCGTGAGCGCCCCGGGGAAGGGGACGGAGTTCCGGATCTACCTGCCCCATCTCGCGCTGGAGGCCGAGGCGGACGATCGGGCCCCCACCGACCTCCAGGCGTACGGGGGGACGGAGACGGTCCTCGTCGCGGAGGACCAGGAGCCCGTCCGGCAGATCGTGCGGATCTGGCTCGAGCGTCGCGGCTACCACGTCCTCGAGGTCGCCGACGGGCTCGCGGGCCTCGACCTCGTCGCCGCCAACGGCCCCCGCATCCAGCTGCTCGTCACCGACGTCGTGATGCCGAACGCGAGCGGCCCGGAGCTCGCCGACGCGCTGCGGGCGGCCGATCCCGACCTGCCGGTGGTCTACATCTCGGGCTATCCGAGCGAGGTGATCGCGAATCGCGGCCTGCTCGGGCCCGGCATGCGCCTGCTCGAGAAGCCGCTCTCCGAAGCGCTCCTCCTGCGCGCCGTGCGCGAGTCCCTCGACGGCGCCGTCAGGATCGGCGTGCGGTCCCCCCCGAAGCCGCCCTGACCGGCCGCGGTGCCGCCGGAGCCCGCCGGGGCGGTCCCGTCCTTCGTGGCCACACCCTCCTCAGCGTCGGGCGGCGGCGCTAGCGATCTCGTGGTGCAGGCGGACGTCGTCGAGCATCGCCTCGCGGCAGTCTTCGGGAGCGTGGCGCAGGAGGTCGTCGAGTCGGCGCTTCGCTTCGCGCAGGTGAACGGGGTCGTGCGTCGCCTGCCAGAGCAGGAAGCGCGCCTGCATCGCCTGCTCGACGATGGAGCCGCGCTCGTGGGCGGCGAGGTCGGCGAGCGCGCACGCCACGTCCCCGCCCGGGAGCCGCGCGAGCCACGCGGAGGCGAGGAGCGAGGTGCCGGGAAGCGACAGGTCCTTCGCGATGGCCAGGGCGCTCGAGAGATCGGCGAGCGCGGCGTCGGTGCGCCCGGCCTCGACGTGGAGGGCTCCCCGCGCGAGCAGCGTCGCCGCCTGGCCCGCGCGATGGCCCGTGCTCCGCCGCAGGGAGAGGGCCTCGCAGAGGAGCCGTTCCGCCGAGGTCGGATCCTCCTGCTGCGACGCCAGGCGGCCCAGCGCGTGCAGCGCGAACCCCTCCCGCCAGCGGTCTCCGATGGCCCGCGAGAGCGCCAGATCCCGTTCGAAGTGCCGCCGCGCCTCCTCCGCGCGTCCGAGGCTCTGGAGCACGAGCCCCAGGTGCCCCTCCGCCGTGGCCTCGCCGCGGCGGTCGCCGATCTCGCGTGCGAGGGCGAGGTAGCTCCTCGCGTGGGCGCGCGCCTCCTCGAGCCGCCCGAGGTGCCGGAGGACGACGCCGAGGCTGCCCGTGGCGGCGGCCTCTCCCTGGCGATAGCCGATCTCCCGCGACGTCGCGAGCCAGCGCTCGTGGCAGGCGCGGGCTTCCTCCCGCCGTCCCTGGTCCGCGAGCAGCATCGCGAGGTTCCCGGTCGCGATGGCAGCTCCCTTGCGATCGCCCATCTCCTCGTACAGCGCAAGGTCCCGCTCCAGGTGCGCGCGGGCCTCCTCCATCCGGCCGAGCGCGAAGCACACGACCCCCAGGTTCCCCGTCGCGATCGCCTCGCCCTCCCGGAAGCCGACCTCCCGCGAGAGCGCGAGGAACCGCTCGGCGTGCCGCTTGGCCTCGTCGAGCCGTCCCTGGTGGAGATGCACGATGCCGAGGCTGCCCGTCGCGCGCGCCTCCGTCTCCCGGTCGCCCGCCCGCCGGGCGAGCGCGACCGCCTCCCCGAGGGTCGCCTCGGCCTCGGCATGCCGCGACCGGTGGCGGAGGAGCCCCCCCAGCGCCTGACGTGCCCGTCCTCCGAGGCGGGCGTCCCCCGCCGCGTCCGCGACCTCCAGGGCCTCCGTGAGCACGGCCTGCTGCTCCTCCCGACGCGCCAGCGTGTCGAGGCAGGTGGCGCGCCGCAGCAGCATCTCCGCACGGGCAGGACCGGCCAGGAGGCCCGGCACCCGCAACGCCCGTCCGGCGAGCGCGACCATCGCGTCGCACAGGTACCCCCGCTCGAGGTGCGAGAGCGCCTTCTCGAGCCACGGCAGGGCGCGGCGCGGCTGCCCGCCCTTCATGTGGTGGTCGGCGATCTCCACGCAGCAGGGCCCGCCCCGCGGGTTCCGCTCGGCGCAGGGTGGGGAGCACCGCGCCTCGAGGATCTCCCCGATGCGCGTGTGGTACGCACGCTTGAGCAGGTCGGACAGCCCGCGATAGAGGGTCTCCTGGACCTGGTGGTGGTCGAAGGCGTACCGGTGGCCGTCGGGCCGCACCAGGTGCCCGTGCCGCTCGATGCGGGCGAGCTGCTTGAGCACCGAGACCGCGTCGCGGCCGAGGACCTCGCCCACCGCCGTCGGATCGAACTCGAACCCGAAGCACGAGGCCGCGTCCACGAGGTCCCGCTCCTCCTCGGTGAGCCCGGCGACGCGGGCCCGCACCAGGTCCACGACCGTGGACGGCACGTCCACGTCCGAGATGCGCAGCGTCGCGTGCCAGGTCCCGTCGGGGCCGCGTCGGATCCTCCCGCTCTCCCGGAGCCCGCGCAGGATCTCGAAGACGAAGAACGGGTTGCCGTCGGACTTCCAGGCGATGCGCGGCCCGAGGTCGCGCACGAGGCCGGGCGACCCCCAGGCGTCGAGGAGCAGGTGGTCGAGGTCCTTCGTGCCCAGGCGGCCCAGCTCGAGGCGTCCGACGTGCCCCAGGCGCTCGAGGCCCGCGACCCACGCCTCGGGCAGCTCCCCGCGCGAGGTGCCGACGAGGAGCACCCGGTGCCCAGGGACCGCCATGGCCAGCGCGGCGAACAGCGCGAGCCCCTCCTCGGGCGCGAAGTGGAGATCCTCGACGAGGAGGAGCGTCGGGCGCTGCGCCGCGAGGCTCCTCGTGGCGTGGACGAACACGGTGTGCAACGAGTCCTTCGTCAGCGGCTCGACGCCCGCGGGCGCGGGCTCGCCGCGCAGCAGGGCGTCGAACGCGCGGACGAGGAGGGGGGTCTGGGGGAGGAGGGACCCCGAGCCCTCCGAGCCGAGGTGCTCGCGGAAGGCCGTGCAGAAGGCGCCGGAGGCGGTCGCGGCCCCGCCCGGCGGGTAGGTCCCGATCAGGACGTGCGGCTGCTCGCCCGCGAGGCGGATGCGCTCGACGAGCTCGTCGAGGAGCCGCGTCTTCCCGATGCCGGCCTCCCCCGTGAGGAGCAGCACCTGCCCCTCCCCCGCCTTCGCGCGAGCATAGAGCTCGCGCAGGCGGCGCAGCTCCTCCTCCCGTCCGTGGAGGGGCGTGTCGTGGGGCGTGCGGAGCCGGCGCAGCAGGTGGCTGCCGGTCGCGCGCAGCGCCTGGGCCCGCGCCGCCCACCAGGCGGACGCGTCACCCTCCTCGAGCACCTCGACCAGGGCGGAGGCGCTCTGGAACCGGTCGTGCGGTCGCTTCTCGAGCAGCTGGGCCAGGAGCTCCGCGAGGAACGGGGAGAGGCCGGGCTCGAGCGTCGTGCAGCGTGGAGGGACCTGCTCGAGCACGTTGCGCAGGACCGCGCGCACGTCCTCCGCGCGGAACGGGTTGACCCCGGTGGCCAGCTCGTAGAGGACCAGCCCGAGCGCGTGCAGATCGGTGCGCGCATCGATCGGGCCCTCCGACCGCTGGACCTGCTCGGGGGCCGCGTACTCGATCGATCCGGCGAACAGCCCGGTGGGGGAGAGGCGCCGCGCCTCGTTGGCGAGGCGGGCCACGCCGAGGTCCATCACCTTCACCACGTGGCGGTCCTGCGTGATCAGGACGTTCTCGGGCTTGAGGTCGCAGTGCACGACCCCGGCCTCGTGGATGGCGGCGAGGCCCTTGCCCACCTCGCGGCCGACGTGCCGGCACAGCTCCTCCGGCACGCGGCCGAGCTCTTCGAGGAGCGACCGGAGCGTCTGCCCCTCGACCAGCTCGGTGACGAGGTAGGGCAAGGCGGCCCCACCGGCCTCCGAGGCCACCGAGCCCACGTCGAGGGTGCGCACCACGTTCTCGTGCACCACCCGCTTCCCGAGCTCCGCCTCGCGCAGGCACCGCTCGAGGAAGCCCGACGCCTCCAGGAGGTGCGGGTGCACCCGCTTCACCGCCACGTGCGTCCCTCGGGCGAGGCCCGCGACCTCCCCCTCGACGACCGCGTGGAACACCTGTCCCATGCCGCCGGAGCCCAGCTCGGCGAGCAGGCGGTACGGGCCGATCGACCCGATCAGCATGGGTCGCGCGCTCCGTCCGGGGGACCCGGGATGCGCCCCATCGTAGTCGTTCCCCGTCGCCGGGGGCCACCTGGATCGACCTGGGGATGTGCGAGAAGTGGACGCTACAGGGTCGTTGCGACGATCCCGCTACAAAATCGATGCGCGTCGATGTAACGGGTCGCGCAGGGGTCGGGTCGCGAGGCCGCCTCCCGCCCGGCCCGCGGGGGCCGACGGCGCCGCGCGG
>CAZJJQ010000114.1:0-9239 GCA_964546345.1 uncultured Planctomycetales bacterium | reverse complement strand
CCGCTCGCGCCGAGGCGCGGCTCGGCGTCCTCGGGGTGGACGGTCGGCCCGCGGTGCTGCGGGCGCGGATCGCCAAGCGGGGGCGCCGCCTCACGGTGGACTTCACGGGCACGACGGGTCCCGTCGGGGCGGGCCTCAACGCCACGGCCGCCGTCACGCGGAGCGCGGTCGCCTACTTCGTGCGGTGCCTCGCGCCCGACGACGCGCCGAGCAACGACGGGCTCGTGGAGGACGTCGTCGTGCGGGTCCCGCCGGGCTCCTGCCTCGACGCGCCCTATCCCGCTCCCGTGGCGGGCGGCAACGTGGAGACCAGCCAGCGCCTCGTGGACGTGCTCTGGCTCGCGGCCGCGGAGGCGTGGCCCGGGCGTTTTCCCGCCCCGGGCGCGGGCACCTCGCCGGACTGGCCCCTCGGCCCCGCGCCCGGCGGCCCTCCGTTCGCGCCCTACTACGAGACGGTGCCCGCCGGCGCGGGCGGGGGGCCCGCGGGCCCCGGGGCCGACGCGATCCAGCAGCACATGACGAACACGCGCTCGACCCCCGTCGAGATCCTCGAAGGCCGCCTGCCCGTGCGCGTCCGGCGACTCGCCGTGCGCCGCGGCTCGGGGGGGACCGGTCGCCATCCCGGCGGGTGCGGGCTCCTCCGTGAGCTGGAGGTGCTCGTGCCGGCGACGCTCTCCTGGCTCATGACCCGGCACGACGACCCGCCGCCCGGCGTCGCCGGCGGAGGACCCGGGGCCGTGGGCCGCGTCTCGGTGCTCGTCGGGGGGCGCTGGCGACGACAGCCCTCCCGGGGGCGCATCCTGCTCGCCGCGGGCGACGCGTTCCGGGTCGAGACGCCGGGCGGTGGAGGCTACGGGACCCCGATCCGGGGGAAGGGGCGGGGGGCGCGGGGGGCGGGGAGGGGCGTGCGCCGCGGCGGTCGCGGCGTCCGGTAGGGGGCGGCGCCCTTCCGCGTACGATCCCCGCGACGGGCCCCCCTTGGGCCCGAGGTCGAGGAGGCGGCGTGGCGATTCCGAGGTCGATGGGCTGGCTCGTCGTGACGGGCGGCATCGTGCTCGCCCTGGTGGGGCTCTCCTTCCTCGCGCTCGACAAGCCGAACGTGGTCTGGAGCGTGGGCCGGGCCTCCTGCCCGCACTGCCGCACCGCGGTGCCCGCCTACGCCCGCCGGTGCCCGACCTGTCGGGAGGAGTTCGACTGGGTCGTCGCGCCCGACGAGGAGAGCCCCTGGTGCGAGCAGTGCCTGTCGCCCGGGGAGGACGAGGCCCTGCGCCTGCGCCGCAAGGCCCTCGGCGAGGAGGTCGCGACCCAGCGGATCGCCTCGGCTCTCTCGATCCCCGCCGCCTCCGCCGCCGAGTGGCTCCACGGCGTCGGGCGGGGCCAGTGCGGCTGGTGCGGCGGCAGCGGCAAGGACCTGAGCGCCCCCGCCACCGAGGCCTCGCCGTGCCCGGTGTGCTTCGGCGAGAAGCGGTGCATCGCGTGCGACGGCGACCGTCGCGTGCGCGTGGGGCTCGAGGCCTCCCACGCCGAGCTCGAGCGCTACCGGGCGGCCGCGGCGGTCCTGACCACCCCCTCCACGCCGCTCGACCTGGCGCGGGCCGAGGTGGGGAAGGGGAACGAAGGCTTCCTGCGCCGCCACTCCGGCACGATCGAGGCCGCCGAGCTCTGGTTCCCCCCGCTCTTCCTCGGCGGCGACTCCGGGGGGACGTCGCCGCGCGCCGCCACCATGGCCCGGTTGCGGCTCCAGAACGCGCTGAACGCGCTGAAGGCGCCGTAAAGCAGCCGTACGGAGGCGGCGCAAGAACCCCTACTCTGGCATGGAGTAGCCGTACGGAGGCGGCGCAAAAACCCCTACTCTGGCATGGAGGGGCCGCTCGAACCCGGTCGTGCGCTGCGCCAGAGTAGAGGTTTTTGCGCCGCCTCCGTACGGCTACTCCGTACGGCTACTTCGCGGGCGCGAGCGGGATGGGCTTCCCCTCGAGCTCGGGATGGGCGATCCCGAAGTGCTCGAGGACCGTCGCCGCCACGTCCTTCACGCCGTAGGGACGGCCGGCGGGAGGCGCGGGGATCGCGCGATTGCACAGGAGGATCCCCGGCACCAGGTCGCGGTCCGTGCTGCAGTGGTCGCCCGACCACGGGTACTTATTGTCCTCGCACACGCTGCCGCCCCGCTGCACGAGCCCGCCGAGGAGGGCCGTCTGCCAGGAGACGCGGTAGCCCTCCGCGAACGCGAGCTGGAGCTCGGCGGCCCGGTGCATCTGCGGTCCGCGGTAGATCTCCGCGACCTTGTAGACCTTCGACAGGGGGGCCGACCCGTCCCCCTCCGTGTCGCGGTAGGCGAGGAGCTTCGCGCGCATCTCGTCGAGCAACGCGGGCACCTCGGCGTCCTCGACGATGCCCTGGGGCTCTCGGCCCTTGCGGTTGAGGTAGATCTGCCCGAGCCCCAGGGCGTACGCCTTCGACCTGCCCCAGTCGATGCCCGCGATCGAGAGCCGGTCGCCGAAGAACTCCGCCAGCCGCCGCTCGGGCGTGTCCGACGTCGCCACGAGGTAGCCCTCGTTGAGCAGCCACTGGTTCACGTTCATCCCGCGGCGCCACGTGCGGAAGCCGTGGTCGGAGACCACCAGCAGCACGTCCTTCGGCGACAACGAGGCGAGGACGTCGCCGACGATCCGGTCCATGCGTGCGTACACGGTCTTCAACGGGTCCCCGAGGACGGCCTGGATGCGCGCGGCCTCCGCCGCGTCGTAGAAGGGGTGCTTCGGGTCCTGCAGCCACCAGAAGCAGTGGGCGGCCCGGTCGGTCTGGGTGCACACGGAGAAGACGCACGCCCCGCCCCGGCGCAGCTCGCCGAGCACCATGGCGGCGTCGTGGTCCATGTCCTCGAGCAGGTCCTTGAGGAACGCGTCGGGGGTCGTGTTGCCGTCGTTGAGGGGGAACGTGGGCTCCATCCAGCCCATGGTCTTCGAGGCGCCGTACGCGGCCTCGAGCTCGGCTGCGTACGCGCCCGGCTGCGACACCGCGAGCGCCGGCTCGAGCGCGTCGATCTGGACGGGCGAGGCGAGCACGCGCAGCGGATCGCGCGCGTCGGTCGTCTTCACCTCGAAGCGGACGCGGCCCCACACGCGCATCCTCGGCCACGTGGGCATCTCGAAGGGCACGCGCATCCACGTCGAGGTCGCGCCGGGGGCCACCTCCTCCCGCACGCCCCCCACGACGACGGTCACCGGACCCCCGGCGACGGCGCGCTCGAACCGCAGGGGGACCGTCACGCGGCGCCAGCCGCCGCCGGGGGCGGGGCGGCTCCGGTCGTACGGCCCCTCGAGATAGGTGTCGTAGGCGCGCGCGTCGGCGCCACCGTCGAGATGGATCTGGTGGCCGTTGAACACCGTGATCTCGCGACGGTGGCCGAGCCCCGCGTCGTAGACGGCGTAGCTCCCGTTCGTGCCGGCGAGGTCGGGCGTGCCGAGGCCCGCGAGCACCTGCGCGCCGGGGAGGGGCTTCACGGGGAACGCGAGCGGCTGCCGCAGCGAGAACACCCGGTAGCCCGCCCCGGCGACCCGCTCGGGGAACGTGGGGTAGGCGAGCTTGCTCGTGATCCGAGGCGGGCGCACCGGCACCTTCCCGAACAGGAACCGCGCGGGATCGAGGGCCACGAGGCCGTTGCCCGGCTGGTACGAGCCCGGCTCGCGGTCCACGAAGTCGAAGAGGCCGTGCCAGGCCGGCCCCATCCCCGTCAGGAGGCTCGCCCAGGCCACGGGCGACTCCGGGGGGATCTCGCTCTCGAGCTCGAGCGGCGCCCCCGCCGCCCCCATCATCCGCGAGAAGTTCGGCATCGCCCCTTCGGCCGCGTACTTCCGGACCATCCGCGGGTCGGCGCCGTCGAAGCCGAGCACCACGAATCGTCCGAGCGCCGCGGCGTCCTTCGCCTCGTGCCAGCGGGGGGCTCCGGTGGCGCGCGAGAGCCCTTCCGCGGCGACCCCGAGATCGACGAGGCCGACGACGGCGAGGAGCGGCAGGTGGCGCAGGACGCGGCGCAGGGGGCGGCTCCGAGGGGGGCGGGGTGCGAGCCTACCGTGACGTACGGCCGGATGCCGCCGGGCATTCCCGCGCGCGCGGCGCAGGGGCGCCGGGAGGAGGGGGGCGGCGGGGGGCACCCCTCCGCGGGCGCGGGGGTGCGCACGGCGGGTGCGCCACGATCCTCCCCCGCCTCGGTGGGGGCGCGGTACCCTCTTGCGCGATGCGATCCGTCCTCGCCGTCAGCGCTCTCCTCGGGATCCTCTCCCCCTTCGCCCGGGCGGCGGACGACCCCGCCGCGCTCGCCGTCGTCGCCGCACGGGAGGGGCGGTTCGAGGAGGCGCTCGCGCGCAGCGAGGAGGCCGTGAGGGCCCGGCCGAAAGACGCGGGGGCCTGGAACGTGCGGGCGTACGCGCTCTCGTCCGCGGGGCGCAAGGCCGAGGCGGCCGACGCCTATGGCCAGGCCTCCGCGCTGGCGCCGCGCGACGTCCTGTCGCGGATGAACCGGGGGAGCGTGCTCCTCGCGCTCGGGCGCCCGGCGGATGCGCTCGTGGCCTTCGACCAGGCGCTCGCCCTCGATCCCCAGCGGTCTCGGCTCCACAACCACCGGGGCGTCGCCCTCGAGCGCCTCGGGCGGCTGGACGAGGCGCGCCAGGCCTATCGCACGGCGATCCGGCTGGACCCGAAGGACCCGGTCCCGCACAACAACCTGGGGGCGCTGGCCTACCGGCGCGGGGTCGAGGGGGGCGCGGCCTCGTTGTTCGCGAAGGCCCTCGAGCTGGACCCGAAGTTCGAGGCGGCGTCCTTCAACGCCTCGCTCGCGGTCGCCCGGACCACGGGGCAGCCCGCGCGCGCCGAGGAGGAGATCCTCGCGGCGGCGGGGAAGGCGGACGCCACGCCGCGCGTGAAGGCGCGCGCGAAGGGGGTGCTCGCCGGGCGCGCCGCGAAGGCGGGGCGCCTCCCGGAGGCGAAGCAGCTCTACCTCGAGCAGCTCGACCTCGACCCGACCGACGCGTCCGCGCTCAACGACCTGGGCGTGCTCGAGGACCAGGCGGGGGAGGCCCGCGAGGCGCTCTCGCACTTCCTCATGGCCATCGAGCTCCGCCCCTCGGACCCGAACGTGCTCAACAACGTGGGGGTGGTGCACGTCCATCGCGGCGACCTGGCGGCGGCCGAGGTGTCGTTCCGCGACGTGCTGCGACTCGAGCCGTTCTTCCACCGTGCGTGGCACAACCTCGGCGTCGTCCTCGGCGCGAAGGGCGACCGCTCCGGCGCCGTCGCCGCGTTCCGGCGCGCGGCCGAGCTGCAGCCCGCCGACGCGTCCGCGGTCTACAACCTGACGATCCTCGCCCGCGAGATGGGGGCCGACCGCGCGAGCGAACGCGCGGGCTACGAGCGCGCGCTGAAGGTGGACCCGGACCTCACGGAGGCCCACCTGAGCCTGGGCACGCTCCTGGCCGACCCCGCGACCCCGGCGCCGCTGCGGGACGAGCCGGCCGCCCGCAGCCACCTGAAGCGCTTCCTCGAGCTCGCCTTCGCCGACGACCTGACGGGCCGCAAGCAGGCGCAGGACTGGCTGACGTGGCTCGATCGCGCCGACGCCGCGCGCGCCGCCGGGAAGGGCGCCGGAGCCGGGGGCTCCGGCGGGGCGGCGGCGCCGCGCTGATCGCCAGGGAGGGGCCTGCGGAGGCGGTCCCACCGCACTCGGCTGCGAGACCTACGCCGTGTGGGCCTCGGACTCCCCCTCGCGGCGTCGCGCGGCGGGCATGCCCGCGAGGGGACGCAGGATCCAAGTGATGGCGCCGAGCGGCGCGAACCGGTTCTCGGGGGTGCGCAGCGGGGGCACCTCCGACCGGGGCGCGTCGAGGCGCACCTCGCCGTCGCGGCGGTGGAGCAGCCGGATCCGCACGCGCCCGCCGTCGCGCACGGCCACGAGCGCGCCCTCCGCCGGGGGCGTGGCGGGCATGACGAGCAGGAGATCGCCCTTCTCGACGCGCGGGTAGGCCTCGTCGTCGTCGGCCACCAGGAAGTAGCAGCCCGGCGCCCACAGGCGGCGGTCCACGTGGATCGAGTCGAGCGCGAGGCGCGCCGAGGCCGCCGGATCGCCCGGCGGCGGCGTCGCGAACACGAGAACGCGTCGCCAGGGGCGATCCTCGGCGGCGTCGGCGGGCGGCGTCGCGGGACCGCCCGCGGGGCCGCCCGCGGGACCCGCGGGCAACGAGGTGTCCAGCAGGCGCGGCAGGACGCGGAGCAGCTCGTCGCGCTGCTTGCCGGAGACCTCCTTCAACAGGTCGTTCGACTTCGTCTCGGCCGCGCGGGCGTCGGGCACGTCGCGCACCCGCCGGGAGAGCTGTCCGAGGAGCAGGCGATGGTCCTCGGGGAGGCCGAGCATGTCCGCCACGTGGTCGGGCAGGAAGCCCGGACGGCGCGTCATGTGGAACAGCGTGGTCGTCAGGAGCCGGTCGCGGGAGCGGCGCCGACGCATGCGGTCCGCGACGAGCCGGATCACCCGCTGCCGCACGGGCTCGGGCGTGCGCTCCATCGCCGCGAGCTCCTGCAGACGTCGCTCGTCGATGCGGAGGGTCTTCGCGAGCGCCGTGACGAGGTCTTCGCGGGGCGGGGGCTTGCGCCGCGACTCGAGCAGGCTCACGTACGAGCCCGTCAGCCCCGCGAGGTCGCCGAGTTCGGTCTGCGAGAATCCCGCGGCGAGGCGGGCCCTCTTGAGCTCGGCGGCGAAGTCGTCGGGGGGAGGCGGGGGGGGCATGGAGATCACCCCCGGGAGGTTTGGGGGCGCTGGGGGAGGAGGGGATCCTGACCCTGGGAGGCTACCCCCGAGGGGAGCCGGAGATGACCAAAAAGAAAGTGTTTGACTAACTAGTTATATGGGCTAGTCTTCGGGTGTCGCCGAGGTCGAGCTGGAAGGTCCGGTTCGCGGTGACCGTCGGTGGGTTCGTTGGGCTGGCGGACCAAGCCAAGACGGTCCAAAGGCTCGGGAGAGGCGTGAAGGCCCTTACGGGAACGGGTCGGACGGGTCGTAGCGATTCTCCAGCGGACGCCATCGAGCGGGGGGTGGGCGAGAGCCCGCCCCCCGGTTTCTTGTTCGGCCACCCTTCGAAAGCGCTACTCAGAATCGACGGAACCCTCTGTCCCTCCATGGGTACGGTTCCCGCCGCTCAATTCCGCCCCGGCGGATTGTGGCGAATTCGATTCCAGCGCCAGGCCCTGGCCCCCCGGTCCAGTCGGGGGTCAAGTTCGCCGGAAGGGCCCCGATCTATGCCTTCGGACCGGCGGTCTGTCCCGGGTTTGGGGGCGGCGCCGTAGAGCGCAGGTGCCGGGACCGATTGGCACGGGGTTTCCATAGGAAGGCTCCGGGGGCACTCGCCCACTCGGCAACCGGAGGGTTTGGCATGAACAGCACCGACGAGATCGCGCGCCGCAACCGGGGTCCTCGCCTGGGTCGGAGCCTCCCCCGGTGCATTGCCGTTGCGCTCGCGGTTGCGCTGGGCGGGGGGGCCTTGGGCGCTCCCGTCGCCCAGGCCGAGGACGCTCCCTCCGCGATCGGCGGGGGCCCCCGGGTCGACGACAAGGCCCCCGCCTACCGCGTGGACGACGTGACGCAGGTCTACGTCGGCAACCCCCGGCTGTTCAAGAAGCCCTGCGTCGTCTCCACCGACCGCGTCTACCGGTCGATCCCGGAGTATCAGGAGATCGTCGACAAGAACCTGACGGACAAGGACGTGCGCTACCACTTCCTGATGCGCAAGGCGTCCGACAAGTTCAGCCGGGCCGTGCAGGCCCTCGCGAGGGACCAGGGTTACGACCTCGTGGCCGCGAAGGGCTCCGTGTCCGCGACGAGCGCGGAGAGCCCGACCATCCCCGACGGCACCGACGGCGCGATCTCGCGGCTCCCGTCGTAGCGCGCGGCCCCCGCCGCCCCCTCGTTCCCCAGAGAACGTCTGCCGACTCCATGGCGGATCGACGTCTCCGTCTCCCCGCGCAGCAGCCTCGGCGACGGGTCCGCGTCGGGCTCGTGGCGCTGACCTGCGCCCTGATCGCCGCCCCTTTCGCCGCGCCCTTCACGTCCCGCGGCGCGCGGGCCGAGGATGCCCCTGCGCCCGCCCCGGCGGTCGTCGCGGGCACGGGCTTCCGCGCGCTGGACGAGGACTCGTGGCGCGCCGACGACGGCCGTCTGCGGCTCCTCTACCGGCCGCGGTTCGTGCCGGCCGAGAGCCTGCTCGCCGACGCGCAGGCGCTCGGCGTCGCCGGTGTGGACCTGGCCCTCGACCAGCGGCACGCCCGGCTGCTCCTCACCGCGCCCGACGCCGCCTTCAGTCAGGCCCAGGACGCGCTCGACTGGCTCGACGTGCCCCAGCCGCAGGTCCTCGTGGACCTCGCGATCGTCGAGACCGTGAGCCGGTGCCAGGTCGAGTCCGGGGGTCACGGGCTCTTCGACCGCGGGACGGAGGGGCCGAACACGTTCTTCCGCGGCATCCGCTCGGACTTCGAGCCCGACGCCTGGCTGCGCAGCGAGCTGCTGGGCGCCCGGCCGTTCGAGGGCGCGTCCCTCGACCTCGGGCGCGACTCGGCGAGCGCTCCCCTGGCCGGGTCGCTCGAGCTCGTCCTGCGGAGGCTCTCCCATCGGGGTGAGGCGGACTTCCTCGCGAACCCGAGCCTCGTCTGCACGGAGGGCGTGCCGGCCGAGATGCGCGCGACGCTCGCGCTGCCCGTGACGGTGTTCGGGCGCGCCGACGTCGTCGTCAACAACCAGACGGTGGTCGAGAAGGCGGGCGTGGAGCTCGTGGTGACGGCCGTGAAGGTCGGGGCCGACCAGGTGACCCTGCGCGTGCACCCGTGGCTGCGCCAGCTGGCGTCCGCCCGTGCGCCCGACGGGCCCGACTCGTATCCCGTGCTCGCGATCCGCGAGCTCGACACGACGGTCACCCTCGCCGACGGGGAGGAGATCGTCCTCGGCGGCCTCGAGGCCATCGACCGGACCACCGGACGCACCACGGTTCCCGGGCTGAGCCGTCTCCCGGGCATCGGCTCGGCGCTTTCGGGGCGCAACACGGAGCGCCTGCAGACCGACATCCTCTTCCACCTGCGCGTCCGTATCCTGCGCCCCGGCCGCGAGGGCGTGTCGATCCTCCCGCCGGGCGAGCTCGAGCGTCTCGAGCGCCGCGCACGCGAAGGCGCGCCGCGCGCGGGCCCCCGCATCGGGGGGAGCC
>CAZJJQ010000113.1:0-9286 GCA_964546345.1 uncultured Planctomycetales bacterium | reverse complement strand
AGCAACCTGGTCGGCATGGGCGTGCTGCCCCTCGAGTACCTCCCCGGCGAGTCCCGGACGAGCCTCGGGCTGACGGGCGAGGAGACGTTCGAGGTGAAGGGCATCGAGGGCGGCGTCACGCCGCGCTCCACCCTCACGGTGGTGGTGACCGGCGCGGACGGGGCGTCGCGGAACGTGCAGGTCCGCTGCCGCGTGGACACCCCCATCGAGGCCGAGTACTACCGCCACGGGGGCGTCCTGCCCTACGTGCTGCGCAAGCTCCGCGCACAGGCGTAGCCGCGGCCTCCGCCCGGGCCGGGGACCGCTCCCCGGCCCGGACGCGCTCACTTCCCGCCGTGGAGGACGTCGGGGGCGAAGAGGAGGAGGAGGCCGAGCGCGAGCATGATCACGCCGCTCACGAGCTTGAGCACCCGCCCGCTCCTCTCCTGCATCCGCGCCCGCGACAGCGTGATCACGCCGATGGCGAGCAGGATCATGTCGTCGAGCATGTAGGTCACCTGGTAGAGCGCCAGGTAGCCGTAGTAGGACCAGCGGGAGAGGTGGTAGGAGGACAGGACCGACGTGTAGACGGCGGGCAGCCCGGCGGTGCAGAGCATCTCGACCATGTTGACGAGCACCGCCAGCACGCCCGCCCCCACGATGGAGGCGACGAGGCTCGGCGCCTGGAGGATCCGGTTCACCCGCGCGTAGATGCCGGGCTTGGCCGACTCGGGGATGCTCAGCGTGACGCCCTTGTGGAACGCGAAGAAGTCCTTCGTGTGGATCAGGCCGGCGAACAGCGCGAAGAGGCCGAGGATCACCTGCACCGGCCGCGCGAATCCCACGAAGAGGAACACGTTGAGGAGCGCCGCCATGAACAGGAAGTAGATGGCCCCGCTGACGAACACGAACGTCCCGGCGACCGCGAGCATCCGCGGCCGGTCGTTCATCCGCGCGAGCAGCGAGAGCAGGAACACGAGCACCCACATCGCGCAGGGGTTGAAGCCGTCCAGCAGCCCGACGGCGAGGGTGAACACGGGCAGCCCCACGTCCTTCACCGACACGCGCCCGAACAACGGCAGGTCCACCGTCTCCCGCTCGCCGCCGTCGTCCTCCTTGCACGGGGGCTTCTCCGCCTCGGGGACGAGGGGGCACCCCGCCCCCTCGGTCCCGGCCGCCTCCGCCGGGTACTCGTCGAGGATGCGGACGATGCGCCGGCCGGTGCTCCCCTCGTCCACCCACCCGACCACCAGGATGCCGCGGACGTGGAACGACGGCAGGGCGATCGGCGCCACCTTCGCCGCCTTCGCGATGGCCTCGAGGTCGGCCATGGCCGTCGCGTCCTCGGAGATGTCCCGCACCCGTACGAGCACGCCCGGGCGCGTCTTCGGCAGGTCGGCGAGCCATCCCTTGGCCTTCGCGCAGTGCGGGCAGCCGGGACGCACGAACGCCACGACGTCGGGGACCGCCTCGGCCGGCGCGGGAGGCTCCGGCGCCGCGACGGCGCGTGGGTGGGCGCCTACGAGCGTGCCTGAGAGCACCGCCAGGAGGAGCAGGGCGAACCACGGACACACCCTTCCGGAGGCGCGGATGCGCCGGGAAGCCGACCCGCGAACGCGGTGCGCAGAGGGCGCCATGGTTGGCCCTCCTGGGAGAGGCGTCGGAGGGGCAGCGAACCCCGTGCCCCACACCCGTGCGGCCAGCTCCTTGTCCGAGCACGGGTTCGGTCGGCGGAGGGCTCCGTGACTGGGGACAGGCCCGCAACCCTGCGGAGGGCTCCACAGCCTCGGAAGGGGAGAGCAAGGGCGGAGGAGGGGGGCGGCGGGGGCCGGGCGGGCCCCGGCCCCCTGGCCCGCAGCACTACCGTCGCACGAAGAGGGCCATCACGATCTCGAACAGGATCAACACGAGGATCGCCGCCTCGAGCACGTGCCCGAGCAGCGCGCTCGACTCGCTCCGCAGCAACGTCGCCACCTGGACCGCCGTCGCCTCGCGCCGACGCACCCCCTCCTGCCACTCCGGGATCCGGAACCGCTCGCTCGCCGCCCGATGGATGCGCGCCAGGTGCAGGTCGCCCACGATGCGGACCGCGTTCGCGACGCGCGTGCCGAACTCGGCGCTGTCCACCACGAGGTCCTGCACGCGGCGCAGCACCCGGCCGTACCGGCCGAAGGCGAGCCACGCGAGCCCCGCGCGCGGGCGCGAGAGGCGCTGGGCGACGTCGAGGATCTCGCCCTCGAAGCGCGCGTCGTAGTAGCGGAACTCGAGGAGCTGGGCGGTCGCGAGCTCGAGCACGTGCGCCACCGACCGGTCCCCCGTCGGCTCGACCACCACCGCGGAGTCCCAGTCGAGGACGCACAGGTCGCCCTCCGCGTACGAGAAGCGGTGGCGGGTGGTCTGCGAGACGGTCGCCGCCGACAGCGCCACGTCGCCGGGCTCCCCCGCGAGCACGCGGGCGAGCTCCGTACCGGCCACGTCGGCAGGCGAGGCCCCCGCCTCGAGCGCCCGGACGAACACGATCGCGTACGTCTCGAAGAGCGGGCTCTCGTGGGGCCCGTGGAGGGCGGCGCCGAGCCGCGCCTCGACCTCGCGGGCCTCACCCCGGGCGGCCCGCTCGAGGATCGCGCTGTCGGCGGCGGCCCCCACCCACCGCGCCAGCTGCGCCGCGTCCGCGCCGGCCGGAAGGGGGACCTCGTAGCGCACGCTCGCGACGCCGTGGGCGAAGAGGCGCACGTGGGCCGCGCCCGAGAGCCTCGTGCCGTCCTCGAGCACGAGCTCACGGGCGCCGAGCGCCACGGAGAGCGGGCGTTCGGGCACCTCGAGGAAGCCGGTGCGCTCGCCCGCCAGCCGCAGCCGCTCGGTCGCGCCGGCCAACGCCGCCTCGGCGGCGGCGAGGTCGATGTCCTCCGCCACGTCGAAGAGGCGGTAGAGGAGGAGGGTGCCGACCTGGACGCGGGGGAAGGGCACGGTGGCCCCACGGTACGCAGAGCGGGCCTCCGCCCCCGAGGAAGACCGGGCGCAGGCGCGCCCGCCCGCGCCGGCCGGTCCGGGGAATCGCGCCGCCCCGCGTCGGGGCTCCTACCCTGCTCGGGTGAACGGGCCGCTCGAGACGATCCGGTTCCTCGCCTCCGCCCGCGGGGAGGACGCCCTCGCGCGCGCCCGCGCGACACGCGGGCGCGACCCGATGGCCCGCCGCGCCGACCTCGACCGGATCGGCACCGGCGAGGAGGCCCGCGCCGTCCTCTCCATGGACGACCTGCGCGTCCGCGCCGCCGCCAAGACGCCGCTCGCCGACGGGCTCCTCCTCACCCGGGACGCCCTGGAGCAGGCGTCGCCGTCGCCCGTCGCGGACGAGCGCGCGACGCGGTTCGCCGCGTTCCGCACCGTGGCCGATCTCGGAGCCGCCGTCGGCTTCGACACGATCGCGCTGGCGCTCGCGGGTCGCACGGTGGTCGCCGTCGAGCGGGACCCCGTGCGCGTCGTCTGCCTGCGCCACAACGTCGCGGTCGCGGGGGTCGCCGACCGCGTCCGGATCGTGGAGGGCGACTTCCTCGCCGACCCGCCCGAGGCCGAGGCCGCCTTCCTCGACCCGGACCGTCGCCCCGACGGCCGCCGCACGCGGGATCCCGAGCGCTTCGAGCCGCCGCCCGCGGCCTGGGCGCCCCTCGCGGCGCGCTACCGCGGCCTGCTGCTCAAGCTTCCGCCGGTCCTCGAGGACGACCCCGGCGCCGGCCCGCCCCCCATCCCCACGGAGTGGGTCTCGCTGCACGGAGAGATGAAGGAGGCGCGGCGCGGCTTCGGCACCCTCTCGCCGAGTGCCCCCCGCCGCGCCGTGCTGCTGCCCGGCGGCGCCACCCTCGAAGGCGAAGGCCGCCCTTGGCCCTCCCCCCGCGCCCCCCACCCTCCCGACGAGCTCTTCGATCCCGACCCCGCCGTCGTCGTCTCCCGCCTCCTCGGCGACCTCGCGCACGCTCACGGAGCGGCGCCGCTCCACCCGCGCATCGCCTACCTGGTCGCGTCCCCGGAGGCCGCCCGAGGCCTGGCACCGTACGGCACGCGCCTGCCCGTCCTCGGCCTCGCCGGCACCTCCCCCGCCGACCTCGCGCGCCTGCTCGACGCCTTCGACGTGGGCCGGCTCGACGTGCGCACGCGCGGCGTCGAGGACTCCGCCGACGTCTGGCGCCGACGCCTGCGCCCGCGCGGAGCCCGCGCGGCCACCCTCGTGATCACCCGCGGCCCGGACGACCGCTACTTGGCGGTCTTGTCGGGGCCCGTGCCCGCGGGCGCGGGCGGCGCGATGGGGTCGCGGCCGCCGGGGAGGCCGTAGCGCGCGCGGAACTGCGGCGACACGTCGTGGCCGAGGAAGAACATCTCGATCCCGTTCACGAGCGAGCTCTCGATGTCGGGCTGGCGCGTCCCGTTCTCCCACTTCGCGAGGTTCGCGTTCCCGGGGTTCTTCACGTTCATGTTCTGCTCGCGGATGACGTTGGCCTCGAGGGTCCAGTAGTTGGGCCGGCCCGCCACCTCGAAGAACTTGATCGTCGCCTGGTCGCGGTAGCCCGCGCCCGAGAACGGCATCAGCTGCGTCTTGTAGCGCGACGTGAGGATCCGGGTCTGCTTGCTCGAGTTGTCGCGGTCGGGCGCGAACCCCTCCCGCTTGAGCTCCGTCTGGGCCGTGTCCCACAACACGTCGAAGCTCGGCGCGTAGAAGCCCTCGCTCGTGCGCCCGGTGCGGTCGGGGCCGCTCGAGCAGGCGGGCAAGGCGGCGGCGGAGGCGGCGGCGACGAGCAGGGCGGCGAGGAGACGGGGCATCGGGACTCCCAGGCGGGGGGAACGGGGCGACCGTCGCGCGGGGCGGTCACCGGGGCGTCATCGTAGCGTCAGGACCGGCCGGGCATCCCCGGGCGGCAGACAGGGGGAGGAGGTCGGGGGCGGCGGGGGCACCCGCGCGGGGCATCAGCGGGGCGCGGGCCCCGGGAGCCACGCGTCGAGGAGGCGGCTCCAGACGAACCGGCCGCGGTGGCGCGCGAACCACGGCTCGGCGGCGACGCGGTTGCGCGCGAGGTTCGGCCCGATGTGGCCGAGCGGGGCCGTCGGGAACGCCTCGTGAAGCGCGGCGTACGCCTGCCAGCCGAGGCAGCAGTTCGTGTCGAGGAGTCCGAGGAACACGGCGAGGACCTCGGGGTCGTTCGCGAGGGAACGCGGGACGGAGAGGTCCTCGCCGTCGTTGATGCGGACGCGCCCGTCGCGGAGGAAGGCGAGCCACTCCCGGCGCGCGTCGGCGTCGCCGGCGGCGGCGAGCGCCTTCGTGGCCGTCCAGTACGCGGGGTGCCCGCCGAAGAAACGCTCCTTGCGCGCGCGCCGCAGGGCCTCGAGTCCCTCCGGGAAGACCTCCCAGGCGGAGGCGAGCATCTGGCCGTGCGCGAGGAACGCGACCACGGCGGCTCTCGGGTCGCCCTCGATCAAGCGGGTGGCGACGGTGGCGAGCGGCTCGGCTTCGTCTCCTTCGTCGTTCCCCGGGGAGAGGAGCCAGCGCACGGACTCCGGAAGCCCACGCGCGACGGCAAGTGCCGCGAGGGCGTCGGCGTCCTCGCCATCGACGTCCTTGCGCACGCGCTCGACGAGGAAGGTCACCACCTTCGGGTCCTTCACGCGGCCGAGCACGGGGGCGGCGACGGACCAGGCCTCCTGCCCGAACGACGCGAGCATGGCGTCCACGTGAGACGCGTCCCCGAGCCGCGCGAGGTGGACGAGGGCCCGCTCCTTCTTCTGCTCGGCCGTGCCCGTCGCCCAGGCTTCGAGCACCGCGCGCAGTGCGTCGGGGGCCCGGACCTCCAGCTGAGCGAGCGCGAGGTCCAGCTCCGAGGTGTCGATGTCGAAGCTGTGCTGGAGGTCGTCAGGGAGCGCCGACAGGCGCCTGCCCATCGCGGCGGCCACGGCGGGCGTGATCGCCTCGGGGAGCACCTGCGCGTGGAACCACACGACCCCGCGCCGCGGCGGGTCGCCCTCCGCGAGGGTCGATCCGATACGGGCGAGCTGCGCCTCGTCGATCGTCACGCCCCAGTCCACCGCGTAGCCGGCGCGGGCGAACGGGGAGAGGTCGATCGGGTCCCGCTCGCGCTCCTCCGGCGCGATCGACGCCACGTAGCGCGCCCGGGCGGTGTCCGGGTCCACCTCGAAGGAGTAGACCTGGGCCAGCGCGGCGAGGTCGCCCTCGTGGTCGGCCAACGACCGCAGGCGCTCGGGCTGCCCCTTGCGCGCGAGCTCGGCGGCGACCGCCACGGCGACCCCGTCCTCCCGCGTCGCGAGGGCGGGCCAGGCGCTCTTCCCGCCGGTCGGATCGAGCGCGGCGAGCGAGCGGACGGCCCAGGAGGCGAGCAGCGTCTTGGGGGCCTTCGACACCTCGGTCAGGAACGGCAGGTCCTCGGCGATCGGCCTCGTCACGCGAGCCCATCGCAGGAGCCACGGACACGGCCAGCCTTCGACCGCGTCCACGCCGCGGAAGCCCTCTCCCCCCGAGTCCGTGGCGCGGACGGCGTCGAGGATCAGCGCCTTCAAGGCCGGGGGTACGCCGGGACCGTCCGTCTTCGCCTCGATGGAGGCGAACGGGGGCACCGGCCTTCCGGCCTTCACGGCGGCAGCGCGGGCCGCGAGATAGAGGAAGCCGCGCGCGAACGCCGGCCGTGTCTCGTCGCGCGTCGTGACGTTGGCGGCCAGCTCGAGCCATCCGGCCAGGCGCTTGCGCACGGCGTCGTTCTTCGTCTCGAGGAACGGCACGAGGGCGGCCGCCACCGAGGCGTCCATGGCGCGATGGAACTCGTCGGCGTCGCCGCTCTTCCCGAACAAGAAGACGAGGTCGGGCGTCGTGGCGGCCGTCTTCGCGATCGCCGGCAGGTCGGGGGTGCCGAATCCGAGCCCGTTCGAGCCCAGCCCGCCGGGCAGGAGGCGCAGCGGATCGGCCACCCACTCGGGATCCTCGGCGCAGATCGCCATGACGCGCCGGAGCTCCTCGAGGCTCAGCACGTAGGGATCGGCGAGGGCGGCGTAGAACCGCGCGACCTGGCGGTCCTCGGAGGCGATCCCCGCGAGGACGCGCTCGACCCGTTGGGGCTCGGTCAGGGCCGTCCAGGCCTCGAGGGCCTTCTCGTGCCCGGGGTCGGTCGGGTCCGCGAGCGCCTTCGCGGCGGCCTCCTCGGGCGGCCCCGCGCGCACGGGCGCGGGCGCGCCCGCGAGGACGGCGCAGAGCAGGAGGCCGGGGAGGGGGCGCCACATGGTCGAGATGCTACCGGGCCATGCGCGGATCGAGGGCCGAGCGGAGCGCGTCGCCGAGGAGGTTGAAGCCGAGCGCAGTCACGGCGATGGCGGCGCCCGGGGGCACGACGATCCACTGCTCGCGGTCGCGGACGTACTTGAAGCCGTCCTGGAGCATGACGCCCCACTCGGGCGCCGTCGGGTCGGGGCCGAGGCCCAGCCAGGAGAGGCCGGCGGCCGAGAGGATCGCGCTGCCGATGCCGAGCGTGGCCAGCACGATCACGGGCGCCAGGCAGTTCGGCAGCACGTGGCGGAAGAGGATGCGGGCGGCGGGGAGGCCGCCCGCGCGGCACGCGGTGACCCAGTCCTCCTCGCGCGCCTGGAGCACGCTCGCACGCACCTGCCGCGCGAAGATCGGCACCTGGACGACGCCGACGGCCAGGATGAGCGTGCCCACGCTGCCCCCGCCGGCCACGGCGGCGATCACGAGCGCGAGGAGCACGCTCGGGAACGCCAGCATGACGTCCACGAGGCGCATGACGAGCCCGTCCACGAACCCGCCCGACCAGCCCGAGACGGCGCCCAGCGGCATCCCGATGGCGAGCGCGAGCGCCACGGCGGCGAGCCCCGTCAGGAGGCTGGTGCGCGCGCCGTGGAGCAGGCGGCTCCACACGTCGTAGCCGTTCCCGTCGGTGCCGAGCACGTGCGCGGACGAGGGCTCGACGCGCGGCTCCCCCACCCGCTGGTCGGGGGCGTGGGCCGAGAGCGGGCCCGCGAGGACCGCCATGGCGATCACGAGGCCGAGCAGCACGGCCCCCACCCAGAAGAGGGGGTCGCGGCGCAGGCGGCGGAAGACGCGGGCGCTTCTCATCCCCGGCCTCCCCGTCGGAGCCGCGGGTCGATCGCGTGGTAGAGGAGGTCCACCAGCAGGTTCACGATCACGAACGTCGCGGAGAAGAGCAGCACGCCCGCCACGACCACGGGCGTGTTGTGCTCGCGCACCGCGGTGACGACCAGCGTCCCGAGGCCCGGCCACGCGAAGACGGTCTCGGTGAGCACGGCGCCGCCGAGGAGCGCGCCGGTCTGGAGGCCGGTGATGGTCACCACGGGGATCAGCGCGTTGCGCAGGGCGTGGCGGCCCACGACGCCGCGTTCGCCGACGCCCTTGGCCCGCGCGGTGCGGACGTAGTCCTTGCCCAGCTCCTCGATCATGGTCGCGCGGGTCATGCGGGTGATCACGGCCAGGGGGATCGTCGAGAGGACGAGGGCCGGCAGCGCCATGAGGGAGAGCGCCTGCCCGAGCGCGGCGAAGTCGCCGCGGAAGAGGCTCTCGAGGAGGAGGAACCGCGTCGAGAAGCGGGCATCTGGCGCCACGGCGCGGGGCGACCAGTCCGGGAGCGGCAGCCACTCGAGCTGCACGGCGAACACGAGCATCGCCATCATCCCGAGCCAGAACACGGGGACGGACGAGCCGACCACGGCGACCACCTGTCCGAGGGCGTCCACGACCCGCCGCGGGAAGGCGGCCCCGACGCACCCGAGGAGGAGCCCGAAGAGGATCGCCACGAGCATCGCGACCAGGGTGAGCTCGACGGTGGCCGGGAGCTTCGTCGCGATCTGGCGCGAGACCGTGACGCCGGGCTTCAACCAGTCGTCGCCGAGGTCGAAGCGCAGGGCCCCCGAGAGGAAGCGCCCGTAGCGGACGAGGAAGGGGTCGTCGAGCCCGAGCTCGGCCCGCACGCTCGCGGCCGCCTCCTTGGACCGGTGCTGCCCGAGGCGCGCGGCCGTGGGGTCACCCGGGAGGAGGTCGGTCAGCGAGAAGCAGAGGAGGGAGACGACCAGCAGCAGCGGCAGCGCCAGCAGCAGCCGTTTGGCGGCGAATCCGAGCACGGGGCGGAGGATACCCGGCGGGTGCCGGGGAGTCGCCGACGCTTCCGCGCGGGAAGGGCGCCGGCGGGGCCCCGCCGTCGCCTACTTCTTCGAGGTCCACGCGAAGCGCGGGCTCGAGATCGGCTCGAGCACGAAGCCCTCGATCCGCGCGCTGGTCGCCGCCGTG
>CAZJJQ010000112.1:0-9295 GCA_964546345.1 uncultured Planctomycetales bacterium | reverse complement strand
GCTCGCCACCCTCGCGCGGGACGACGCCCTGCGCGCGCGCCTCGGCGCCACGGCCCGGGCGGAGGCCGACGGCCGCTTCGGGGCCGACCGCCTCGTGGCCGAGACCCTGGCCCTCTACGGTCGCCTGCTCGGGCGCAACCGGGACGCTCCCGGGCGCGGTGGGTAGGATCGCCCGGGTGCTGAAAGACCCCTCCGCGCCCCGCGAACGCCTCGCTCCCTGGCTCCGCAAGCGGCTCCCCGCCGTGGACGCCACGAAGGACGTGCGCGAGCTCGTCGCCGACCTCGACCTCCACACGGTCTGTCAGAGCGCCCGGTGCCCGAACCAGAACGAGTGCTGGTCGCGCAAGGCGGCCACCTTCATGATCCTCGGCGACATCTGCACGCGCACGTGCCGGTTCTGCACCGTGCCGAAGGGGAAGCCCCTGCCTCTCGACGAGGACGAGCCCGAGCGGGTCGCCGAGGCCGCGCGCCGCATGGGGCTCCACCACGTCGTCGTCACGAGCGTGGACCGCGACGAGCTCCCCGACCAGGGCGCCGGGCACTTCGCCCGCACGATCCGGGCGATCCGGGCGGCCCTCCCCGCCGCCGTGATCGAGGTGCTGACGCCCGACTTCCGCGGCGAGGCCGCGTGCATCGACGTGGTGGCGGACGCGAAGCCCCACATCTTCAACCACAACACCGAGACCGTCCCGGCGCTCTACGCCCGCGTCAGGCCGGGCGCGCGCTACGAGCGGAGCCTCGACCTCCTGCGCCGCGTGAAGGAGCGCGACCCTTCGATCTTCACGAAGTCGGGCCTCATGCTCGGGCTCGGCGAGGCGGAGGCCGACCTCCGTCAGGTGCTCGTGGACCTGCGCGCCGCGAAGGTGGACATCCTCACGCTCGGGCAGTACCTGCGGCCGACGATGGCCCAGCTCCCCGTGGAACGGTACGTCCCGCCGGAGGAGTTCGAGGCGTGGGGGCGCGTGGGGCGCGAGCTCGGGTTCCTCTCCGTCGCGAGCGGGCCGTTCGTCCGGTCGTCCTACAACGCGGCGGAGGTCTACGCCGCCATCGGGACGCTGTCGGGGGCCGGGAGCCCGTGACCTCGGGGGAGACCGTCGCCTGGCTCGACGTCACGGCGGGCGTCGCGGGCGACATGCTGCTGGGGGCCCTGGTGGACGCCGGGCTGCCCCTCGCCGCGCTCGAGGAGGTCGTCCACGCGCTGCGGCTCGAGGGCGTGCGGCTCGAGGCTCGCAAGGTGCGCAAGGGCGCGCTCGCCGCGACGAAGGTGGACGTGCGGCTGCCCGGCACGCCGACTCCCGCCCCCGAGTCGCGGCCTACGGCAACGCCCCCGCCGCCCCCGGGAGTCCCGACGACCCCGTCCCCACCCCACGGGCACGTCCACGGGCACGCCCCCGAGGAGGCGAGGGGGCATGCCCACGGGCCCGCGCACGAGCACCGGACCCTGCGCGAGGTGCTCGCCCTCGTGCGCGGCGCCAAGGGCCTGCCCGCCGAGGGCGTGGCGGACGCGGTGCGCACGTTCACGCTGCTCGCCGAGGCCGAAGGACGGGTCCACGGCGTCGCGCCCGAGCAGGTGCACTTCCACGAGGTGGGCGCGCTGGACGCCCTCGTGGACGTGGTCGGCACGTGCGTCGGGCTCCGGCGCCTCGGCGTCCTCGAGGTCCGTGCGAGCGCGTTGCCGTGGTTCGGCGGGACCCTCCGGATGGCGCACGGCGTGCTGCCGCTGCCCGCGCCCGCGGTGACCCACCTCTACGCCGGGCTTCCCACGTTCCCGTCCGGGGAGACCTTCGAGCAGGTGACGCCGACCGGCGCCGCCCTGGTACGGGCGCTCACGCGCGGGAGCGCGATCCCCCCGGGCTTCGTGCCCCGCGCGGTGGGCCTGGGCGCGGGCGACCACCCGGGGGGGCGGCTCCCCAACGTCGTGCGCCTCGTGCTCGGCGAGGTGACGTCGGCGGGCGACGCGACGGACGCGGTCGTGCTCGAGACGAACCTCGACGACGCGACCGGGCAGGAGGTCTCGCACGCGATCGAGCGTGCGCTGTCGGCCGGGGCGCTCGACGCGTGGGCGACGCCGATCACGATGAAGAAGGGGCGTCCGGGGGCGGTGCTGTCGGTGCTGTGCGCGTTCGCCGACGTGCCGAACCTCGAGCAGACGCTCTTCCGCGAGACACCGACCCTGGGGGTGCGTCGTCACCCGGTGGCGCGGACCGTGCTGCAAAGGCGACTGGTGCCGGTCTCGACCCCGTTCGGTCCGATTCACGTCAAGGTCCGGGCTGGCCCGGGGGGCGACGAGGCGACGCCGGAGTACGAGGAGTGCAGGCTCGCCGGGGAGCGCGCCGGCGTGTCGTGGCGCGTGGTCTCCCGGAGTGCGATGAGCGCGTGGGAAGCATCCCGCGCGCCCTGACGTTTGGCCGGGTGGGGCACCTCCGCGACCTATACTTCCGGTGAGATCGCTCCCCCCGGGCTCCCGGCGCCCCCGAAGGTCTTCCCCATGACCGTGACGCACCTCGGATCGGCCACCGCCCTCTTCCTCGAGGCCGCGCACGCACGACGGAGCCGTCGCGCCGCCTGGCTGGCCTGCATCGCCGCCGTCGCGCTCGTGGGCTGCGGGGGCGACAAGACCGAGGAGATCACGCAGTCGCGCACGGGCATGCCGACGGGGCGTGTCGCGCCTCCGGGCGCGACCACCGCCGATCGCCTGGGCTTCCGCCCTTCGGAGCCCGCGCCGCGCGGTGAGCTCGCCTTCGACGCCCCGGCCGGCTGGGAGGCCTTGCCTCCGAAGCCCATGAGGACCGCCGGCTTCCGCGTGGGCGGCGATCCGGACACCGAGTGCACCTTGGTCACGCTGCCCGGCGGAGGGGGCGGCCTGCTCGCCAACGTGAACCGGTGGCGCAAGCAGATGGGCCTCGGGCCCATCGACGACGCGGCGCTCGCCGCGCTTCCGCGCGACACGATGCTCGGACGTCCGGCCGTCCTCGTGGACCTCTCGGGGCGCTACGGCGGGATGGGCGGCGAGGCGAACGTGGCGGACGCCCGGATGCTCGGGCTCCTCGTCGAGCTGCCGGCCGTCTCGGTGTTCGCCAAGCTCGTGGGCACCGCCAAGATCGTGGAGGCCGAACGGGAGCGGTTCCTCGCGTTCGCGCGCAGCGTGCGGATGGGCCCGCCCTCGGCCGGCTCGGGCCAGGGCCCCTCGACGGGCGCGGGCCCCGGGCCCTCGGCGGGCTCCGGCCAGGGGCCCGCCTCGGTGCCGCTGCGGTGGACCGTGCCCGAGGGATGGGAGCAGCGGCCCGACCGCAGCATGCGCCTCGCCACGCTCGGGCCCCGGGGCGTGACCGAGGTCGAGCTCGTGCTCTCCTCCTTCCCGGGCAACGTCGGCGGGCTGGTCGCCAACGTGAACCGGTGGCGCGGCCAGATGGGGCTCGACCCGGTGGACGAGGCCGCCGTGGACGCCCTCCCGAGGCGCAGGCTCCTCGGCGGCGAGGGGGTCCTCGTCGAGCTCGTCGGCCACCTCTCCGACGGCATGTCGGGACGGGCCGTGAACGACGCCAAGTTCGTCGGGCTCGTCTTCGAGCGCGCCGACGACACCCTCTTCGTCAAGATGACCGGCCCCGGCGCCGCGGTCGACGCGGCGCGCGCCGGCTTCGACGCCTTCGTGGCGTCGCTCGCACCGGAGGCCCCCAAGTGAAGCGCGTCCTCGACGTCACGATCAAGGTCCTCTCGTCGCTCACGTTGTCGTTCTGGACCTTCCTCCTGCTGCTGATCCTCGTCTTCGTCGGGACCTGGCAGCAGCAGTTCGAGAGCCTCTACGACGTCCAGCAGCGCTACTTCGCCTCGTGGTTCTACGTCATCAAGCCGTATCGCCTCCCGTTGATCCTCCCGGGCGGCGCGCTCCTGATGACGGTCCTGTTCGTCAACCTGCTCGTCGGCGGCGTGGTGCGGATGCGGAAGCACGTGACGACGCTGGGCGTCATCGTGATCCACCTCGGCATCCTCCTGCTGCTCGTCGGCAGCCTCGTCGAGTTCCTCGCCTCCGAGAAGGGGTACATGGTCCTCCGCGAGGGGCAGACCGGGCGCGTCTTCGAGAGCTACCAGGAGTGGGAGCTCGCCATCGCGGGGGGCGACCCGGCGGCGGGACGCGAGCTCATGATCCCCGACGGTCGGCTCGCGGGCGCCCAGGGGGGCCGGACGCGCACCTTCGTCTCGGAGGCGCTGCCCTTCGATCTGGTGGTCGAGGGGTACTCGCGCAACGCCGCGCCGAAGCCGGCGCAGGGGGCAGGCGAAGGCGAGGACGGCTTCGTGCTCAAGCGCCTGAACGACGCGCTGAAGGCGGAGCAGAACGTGCCCGGGTGCTTCGTGACCGTCGTGCCGAAGCGCGGCGGGGCGGGCAAGGTCCGGGCCCTCCTCTGGGGCGAGCAGCGCTACCCGTGGGCGGTGCAGGTGGACGGGCGGACCTGGCAGATCGACCTCCGGCGCAAGACCTACCTGGCGCCGTTCGCCGTCAAGCTCGACAAGTTCGTCCGCCGCCTCCACCCCGGCACCAGCATGGCGGCGGAGTTCAGCTCCTACGTCACCAAGATCGACGGCGGCACGACGTCCGAGGCGCACATCACCATGAACGCGCCCCTGCGCGACCAGGGCGTGATCATGTACCAGGAGGGGTGGGGGCCCCAGGACCCGAACGATCGCGGCCCCCCCTGGAGCCAGTTCGCCGTCGTGCGCAACCCCTCCGATCAGGTGCCGCTGATCTCCTGTCTGGTGATCGCCGCGGGCATGCTGCTCCATTTCATCCTCCGTCTGGTGAAGCACCTCGACGCCGAGGCCGTCCGCAGGGCCCCTGCGACGAAGGAGGCCCTCCCGTGAGCCCCATCCCCCCGTCTCCGTGGCTCCGCCGCCCCTCCTCCCCGCGGCTCCTCGCGTTCGCTGCGTGCGCCGTCGCGGTCCTCCTCCTCGCGCTCGCCAGGACCACCCGCGCGGAGGATCGGGCCGAGGACGGCCCGTCCACGCCCGCCTCCCGCCTCACGCGCCCGTGGAGCGACGAGATCGTCGAGCTCGCGCGCAGCCTGCCCTTGCAGGAGGGCGGCCGCATCATGCCGTTCGACACCTGGGCGGGCTACACGCTCCAGCAGCTCAACCACCGCAAGACCTGCAAGGACGCCGAGGGTCGCTCGATCAACGCGGTGGAGTGGGCGCTCGACGCGTTGTTCCGGCCCACCCTCGCGGCGAAGCACAAGTGCTTCCTGGTCCCCGACATCGCGATCCTCGACTCCGTGGGCCTCGGCTACGACGACAAGAACAAGCGTGACCGCTACACCTACGTGGATCTCGAGCCCGGGGCGGAGCGCCTCCAGCAGCTGGCCGCCGAGTACGACCGGAAGGAGCCGAAGGAGCGCTCGAGCCGCGAGGCCGGCGTGATCGACCTCGCCCGCAACCTCGCGACGTTCCAGCGCCTCTCACGGGCGTTCACCTTCGCGCGCTTCCGCGCCCCGATGGTCGCGGGCTCCGAGCCGGCGCTGCTCCGGGTGTTCCCCGCGGGCACCGTGATCCGCTTCAGCGACCTCCTCGGCCGGCTCGACGCGTTGCGCGCCTCCTTCCGCAGCCTCGCCCCCGCGGCGCCCGGGTCCGACCCCCACGGGGGCGTGAAGGACCCCCTCGACGGCCTCTACGCGGCCTTCGGCGAGGCGATCCCCGACACCACGGCCGCCAACGTCCTGCACTTCCTCCCCCCCGTGACGCCCGCCGGCGAGCGTCCCGAGTGGGAGTCGGTCTTCGAGATCACGCGCGACGCCCTGTCGGACAAGCCGGTCTCCCCGCTCGCCCTCTCGGCGCTCGTGGACCTCGAGCGGGCCGCCGACGGCGTGAGCCAGGGCGACGCGCTCGCCTTCGAGGCGGGGTTCAAGGCGCTCCACGACCGCGTCACGACGGAGGCCCGGCGGCGGGGCGAGTACGCCAAGGTGCCGCTCGAGGTCACCTACCACCGGCTCGACACGTTCACGTGGTCGCTCACGGGCTACCTGATCGCGTTCGTCCTCACGGCCCTGACCTGGGTCCTGCGCTCGAAGTGGCTGGTGCGCGTCGCCTGGGGCGTCGTGCTGGCCAGCCTCGCGTACCACGTCTTCGGCATCGTGCTCCGCTGCATCCTCCGCGAGCGTCCGCCCATCACCACCCTGTACGAGACGACGCTCTTCATCTCGGCGTTCGCCGTCGCCCTCTCCCTCGTCGTCGAGTGGGTGCAGCGGCAGGGCATCATGTTCGCCCTCTCCTCGGTGCTCGGCGCGCTGGGCCTCTTCATCGCCAACCGCTACGAGGCGATGAAGGGCGAGGACACCATGCCGCAGCTGCAGGCGGTCCTCGACACCAACTTCTGGCTCGCGACCCACGTCACGTGCGTGACGATCGGCTACTCCGCGTCGCTGCTCGCCGCCGCCGTGTCGCACGTGCACGTGATCGGGTACCTGGTCGGCTGGCGGAAGGAGGACGGCGACTTCTGGCGGGCGGTGCGCCGCATGGAGTACGGCGTCCTCTGCTTCGCCCTCCTCTTCTCCGTGGTGGGCACGATCCTCGGCGGCATCTGGGCGAACGACAGCTGGGGCCGGTTCTGGGGCTGGGATCCCAAGGAGAACGGCGCCCTCATGATCGTGCTCGGCCAGCTGGCCCTCCTGCACGGGCGCCTGGGCGGCCTGCTCAAGCCCCTCGGCCTGTCGGCGGGCACGATCGCCACCGGGATGGTGGTCGCGTTCTCCTGGTGGGGCGTCAACCTGCTCGGCATCGGCCTCCACGCCTACGGCTTCACCTCCGGCATGTGGGCGACCCTCCTCACCTTCTGGGGCATCGAGCTCGCGCTCCTGATCGGGCTCGGCGTGAAGGTCTTCCTGTCCCGGGAGCCGGGCGCCGCCGGTCCCACGATCCCGCCGGGCGGCACCCCCGCCTGATCCGCCGTTCCCCCTCGCCGCATCCTGCCCTCACGCGACGGCGTCGGGCGAGAGCGGTCCCGTGGGCGCGTCGTCCAGGTCGCGCGCCCACGCGCAGGCGGTGGCCGTGAACACCGGCACGAACGCCCAGAACGACCGCAGCTCGTCCACGAGGAACCGGCTCGCGAGGTACGCGCCGAACAGTGCGGGCACCGTGAGCCAGAGGGTGCGGACGATCCGCGGGACGCGCCCCCACGCGAGGAGGAGGATCGCGAGGAAGGGCAGGACGAAGGGGCCGTGGTGGCCCAGCACCTTGCCCCACTCCTGCGCGGAGAGCGGCGTGACGTCCACCTTCTCCCGGTCGGTCCCGAGGAGGAGGCGCACCGCCACCGGGATCGCGACGGCGGAGGCGAGCAGCAGGCCCGCGCGGAGCGCGGCGGGCACGAACGGCTCCTTGCGCCGCAGGGCCAGGAGCCCGTGCACGGGCGCCGCGAGCGCCTGCTTCTCCCAGACGAGCCCGGTCAGGAACGCGATCCCGCACAGCCGGGGGAGCGTCGCGCCCCCCGCCATGGCGCGCAGGAGGAGGCAGTAGCCCGCGACGCCCCACAGGTCGTAGGGATGATGGTGGTAGCCGAGGAAGAGCCCGTGGCAGAGGGCCGCGAGCAGGCCCGTGCCGAGGAGCGCGGAGCGCGGGCCGTACAGCCGGGCGAGCCACGCGAAGTGGGCCGCGAGCAGCGCGAACGTGGCGAGGAAGCCGTTGACGAGGTAGATGCAAAAGACCGGCGCCCCCGTCGCGCGGTGCACCGCCTCGACCGCCCACGTGATCGTGAACAGCTTGTACTGGTACGGGTCGCGCTCCTCGTTCCGCAGCGTCGCCTCGTGCCGCGCGACCTTCCGCGCCTCGTTCGGATGGTCCACGCGCACCGCGTGGGCGTGCGAGAGGATGGCGGCGAGCCCCAGGAGGACCACCGCGACGAGGATCGTGTCCCGCCGGGGCTTCGTCACGGGCGGGCCGCCGGTCCGGCCCCCGCTCCGACCCGTGCCCGCGCGCGCACCGCCGTCCCGGTCCCCCGGGACGGCCCGCCTCCCCCCGGGGGAGCCGATCCGCCCCCCCGCGGGACCGAGGGGCAGCTGCCGCCGACGTCGCTGGACATGGGTACCCTCGGAGCCTGGGCCGCCAGGAAACCCGCCCGGGTCCCCGCGGTCAAACGGAGGTCGTATGCGGCGCCTCGTCCTCTCCTGCGTGCTCGGGTCCTCCGCCCTCCTCCTGCCTCTCTGCGCCGCCGTCGGACTCCCCGCCCCTGCGTTCGCCGACGGGCCGCCCGCGGGGGCGGCGGCCGAGCCGGTCGTCGCAGTGACCACGGGCGATCTCGTGAACCTGCGCGTGGGCCCGCGCGTGGACGACCACCCGATCCTCCAGCTCGAGGAGGGCAGCGTCGTCGTGATCGTCGAACGCGCCGGCGAGTGGCTCGGGGTGCGGCTCCCCGGCGGGTTCCAGGCCGCGATCTCCGCCACCCTCACGGAGCCCGTGGACGCCGAGCACGTCCGCGTCACCGGCGACGACGTCAACCTCCGCGTGCGCCCGCCCGAGGGCGATCGCGCGTTCGCCGTGTTCCGCGACCGGGTCGCCCGCGGCACGGTCCTGCCCGTGATCGTGCGTGAGGGCGACTGGATCTGGGTCGAGGCCCCCGAGGAGATCCGCGCCTACCTCAACGGCAAGTACGTCCGCGAGATCGGGCCCCTCTCCGAGCACCCCGCGCGGGTGGACGAAGCCCGCGGCGTGCGCGCCGCCCGCGAGCGCATGCGGCTCCAGGCCGTCAAGCGCGGCAATGCCACCGAGGCCGACACGGCCCTGCGCGAGGCCGTGGGGGCCGTGGGCCGGGGCCTGCTCGAGCTGCGGTCCGCCGGCGGCTACGACAACGCACCCGTGGCCGCCCTCTCCGACCGCCTCCAGGCCGCCGTCGAGCGCAACCCCGACGCCAGCGACCGATCGAAGGCCCTCGCCAAGGTCCTCCTCGACGACCTCGACCGGGAGATGCAGCTTCGCACCGCCTTCGCCGACGACCTGCTGGCGAAGAAGCGCGTGGGAGCGCCGCTGCCGACGGCGCCCGCCGCGCCTGCGCCGAAGCAGGACGGCATCCAGGCCGCGGGCTTCGTACGGTGGGAGGCGGCGCCGGGCTGGGAGGGCGGCGGCATCTTCGTGCTGCGCAGCGACCTCGGTCCCTCGGGCCAGGTGCTCTACGCCCTGCGATGGGCCTCGGGAGACCTGAAGGCGTTCGAGGGCGCCGCCGTGAAGGTGCGCGGCAAGACGGCCGGCGGCCGCATCCTCGGGGTCGTCACGTTCGACGTGAGCGCGATCGAGCGCGCCGCGAAGTAGCGGCGGGGAGGCG
>CAZJJQ010000111.1:0-9303 GCA_964546345.1 uncultured Planctomycetales bacterium | reverse complement strand
ACCACGAGCGCTCCTTGACGGCGGCGTCCACATCAGCCCGACCTATTCATGAAGGGGACGAGGTTGGGGCCGCGCCTGCGGCCCGGGCGCATCCTACGGCTCACCTGCGTGCCGAAGTCGCACCCGCGAAGCGATCCCTCCTCGGCGTGTGGCAAGAACACGCGATCGTCGGGCTCGCTTCGCGCCCGGGCCGTGTGCATCGGCCCCAACGGGTGCCTGTCGTGCGATCGGCTCACTCGGCGGCCTCCTCCCTCATGAATAGGTCGGGCTAAGTTGCGGGCGTCGGCCTGCGCCGCGACGCGCGCAGGGTATCCGAGCGTGCCCTACGTCGCCGCTCGGGCTCCGGACGCCGCCGAGGCCCGCGCGAGGAGACGGGGCCCGAGTGCACGCCGTTGCGTCCGATGGCGGCCCCGTCGACCCGTCCTCGGGATCTTCGGTTCCTGCCGGCCCCCTCGCCTCCCCCGCGCCCCCGCCACTCCCCCCGCCTTCCCTCCACCCCCCCTATGCTGGCGCCCGTGGACCGCCCCAAGCCCTTCCAGCTGATCCGCGAGTTCCACCTCGCCGACTGGTTGACGCTCGCCAATGCGGCATGCGGCGTCGGCGCGCTGTTCTCGATGATGACGTACCTGCAGTCGGATGCGCCGCACCACATCTACTTCGCGTGCGGGCTCGTCGCCGCGGCCCTGCTCTTCGACGTGCTCGACGGTCGGGTCGCCCGCCGGAGCGGGCTGCACTCCATCCTCGGCCGCGAGCTCGACTCCCTCGCCGACGTCATCTCGTTCGGCGTCGCCCCGGCCGCCATCGCCTACGGTTGCGGCATGCAGGGCCTGTACGACCGCGTCGTGCTCATCTGCTTCGTGGCCTGCGGCGTGTCGCGGCTCGCGCGCTACAACGTCACCGCCGAGGCGCTCTCGGGGGGCGGCGACAAGGTGAAGTACTTCGAGGGGACGCCGATCCCCACCTCCCTGCTACTCGTGCTGCTGTTGGCCGTCGCCACGGCGCAGGGCGCCATCGGTCGCCACCTGTGGCTGGGCGTCGTCGACCTGCTCGGCTTCCAGCTCCATCCGCTCGTGCTGCTGTTCGCCGTCTCGGGCGCGCTCATGGTCAGCCGGATCCGCATCCCGAAGCCGTAGCGGGGCCGCCCGTCCGTTCGCTCGTCCGCAGGCCGCCCCGGCCCGCGACGACGGTTCGAGATGCTAGATTCGACCCGATGGACCCCGCGCGTCGCCTGGCCGGCTTCGGTTGTGGCCTCTGCTTCGGCGAGGATGCCGAGGCCGCGAAGGCGTACCGCCTGAGGACGGAGCGCGACCTCATCGACGAGTCCCACTTCGGGGTCTCGCTCCGGCGCTGCTCGGCGTGTGGGCAGCGGTTCGTGCACATCTTCACCGAGTTCGTGGACTGGGCGGACGGCGACGATCCGCAGTACACCGATCTCCTGCCTGTGACCGACGAAGAAGCCGCGCGGCTCGCGTCACAGGGCGAATCGGTGGACCTGTGCGCCATCGAGGCGATGGGTGCGGCCCGTCGGCGGCTGGTCATGACCTTCCCCAAGGGAGGGCCGCGGAAGGTGTACTGGACGGTCGGCGGGCTCGGGATCCGACCCGGCGGTTGAGGTCGCGAGTCGCGCCGCAGGCCGGCGTCGGGCCCGCGAGCGATCATGGGGTTCCAGCGGGCTGCACGACCGTCCGGCGCCCCTCGGGAACGGGCCAGGGAGTGCGGGGGGCGGCGGGGGCCGGCCCCTGCCCCCGCCGCCCCCAGGACTCCCGGACCGCGTAGGGGTTCCCTCGACCGCGCATGCCGAGGCACAATCCTTGGCGGAGGGAGCCATGAGCCTCGCGTTGCGCCCCGTCGTTCTGGCCGCCCTCCTCGTCGGTTTCGCGCTCGCGGTGTGCGCGCCGGTCCGGGCGGGCGAGCCCGTCGTCGATCACGCGGCCATCGAGAAGCAGGTGCGCGCCGATCTCGACGCCGCCTATGCCGCGTTCACGGCGAAGGAACGCGACTGGCAGCCGAACTACCGTGCCGACGTGGGGAGGCTGTGCTCGCCCGATCGCGACCAGCGCGCCGAGGCGGGGGCCTACCTCGGGATCCTGGTGCGCATGACCGACGCGGACGCGCGCGCGGGGCGCACGCCCCGGCGCGGGGGATGGACGATCGGGGGCCCGCAGGACGTGGGGGACGAGATTCGATCCGACCTCGCGCGGGCGCTCGCGCGCGCACCGCTCGACCCCGCGGCCGTGGAGGCGCTCGAGGCCGCGTTGTGGCTCGCCAACGAGGATCGGCTCGACGCGGATCGGGTGGCGGGGGCCATGGCGGTCGCGCAGGTCCGTCACCCGGAGGCCGATGCGGCGCTCGTCGGCTGGGTGACGGCGCCGCACTCGACGGGCGGCGTCGTGGTGGTGGCGCTCGAGGCCGTCGCGAAGCGGAAGCTCGTCGCCGCGGCGCCGGGTGTCCGCGCGTTGTGTGCGCACTGGCGCGAGTCGATCGCGAAGGCCGCCCGGGCCGCGGCGGAGGCGCTCGGCTTGAAGGATCCGCCGTCGTTCGACGACAAGCGGCCCCTGCCGGCGGACGTGCTGCGGCGCCTGGAGGAGCTGGCCGCGACCGTGGCCGAGCCGATCCCCGCCGGCGCGACGTGGGCGAAGGTGCGATTCGCCTCCCCTCGGCGGTTCGACTTCGACGGGAGGGCGAGGCTCGAGGCGACCTGCTGGATCGTGGAGCGGTCGGAGACGTCGCTGCGGCTCCTGGACACGCTCGGGCACGCGTTCCGCGTCGCCGCGAAGGACGTGACGGTCGTGACGGAGAGCCTGGCCGAGAGCGCGCGGGCGCTGATCGCCATGCGGCGGGCGGCGTTCGAGCCCCCCGACGAGGCGAGGTCGAGCGCCTTCGTGGACCACGTCGGCATGGTGACCTTCGTCGGGCACCAGGGACCGTGGACGGGCAGCCTGCCGGAGGTGCTGCTCGCCGCATGGTGCGCGAGGGCCGGCGAGGCGGACACGGCCCGCGACCTCTTGCTGCCGCTCCTGAGAGCGCACGAGGACGAGGGCGCGCTGTTCGAGCTGGCGTTCGAGCAGCTCGCGTCCCGCGTGGACCGCGACATGCTCGACGCGTTCACGGGGCGCCGGTACGAGGAGGCCCTGCGGCTGGCCCGCCATGCGGCGGGGCCGCGGTTCGACCGGTTCTGGGCGCAGGATCGCGCGAAGGAACTCGTGGAGGAGATCCCGCGGCGGGGCGAGGACGGGCGGTCGCTGACGCTGCCCTCGAAGACGGCGTGGGCCGAGCTGCGCGCGAGGCTGGCGCGGGACGCGCAGGTGGAGTTCCTGGCGGCGCGGCTGCGCCTGATCCACGACGTTCAGGGGAACATCCCGGGCGGGATCGACTGGGCCGCCCCCCAGTACGACGTGCCCGACGGGGAGCTTCCCGCATGGCGGGCGCCGGATCGGGAGACGTCGCTCGCGCGCCACCTGGTGATCAACCCCTACGTGGAGCTGTCGAGGATGAACCTCGAGGCCCGCGAGCTCGTCCCCCTGGTCCGGCGGCTCGACAGCCCGGAGCACCTCCTCGCGTACGACCTGCCGCGGTTCATGCCGCACTTCCCGAGGACGCTGCACCGGGCGCGATGGCTCGCCGCGACGTTGATCGAGGCCGTCCTGGGGGACGACACGGTCTCGCGGGAGATCGTGGAGGGGACCGACGGCGCGGCACGTGCGAAGCACCTCGAGGAGCTGTCGGCGCGGTGCCGGGCGGCGGGTGCGCGCACGGAGGCGGACCGTCGCGCGGAGGAGTTGACGTCCGGGACGGAGGACGGGGAGCTCCAGCAGGCGTACGGGCGGCTGGGGGCGCTCGATGCGGCCCGCGCGGTGAGCGTGGTGCTCGAGCGCGCCGAGCGGGAGCCCGCGCAGCGGGGGCGGTGGATCCGCCTCGCGTACGCCGTGGACGGGCCCGTGGCGGACGGGGCTGCGGAGGCCTTCCTCGGCGACGGCGACGAGGCGGCGGCGTTCTGGGCCGCGGCGCTGATGCTGCGCCAGGGGCAGGGTGAGGTCCGTCGGCGAGGGCTCGAGGCGGTGCTCGCGGCCCTCGAGAGGGGGGACCCGCACGCGCGCATCGACGTCGTGCTCGACGACCTGCTGCGGGCGCGGGACGCGCGCGTGGACGCGTTGCTCGGGCGGTACCTCGCGTCGCCCCGCGACCTGGCACATCGCCCCACGGTGCTGGTCCTGCAACGCGCGTTCCTGCTCGGGCGGCAGGAGGCCTTCGACGGTCTCGTGGACCGTCTCGAAGGGAAAGGGGGGATGCCCCTCATCTCCTACGACGGCGACGGAGAGGTGGACGACTGGCGTCGAGGGGACGTGGAGTCGGCCGACGAGCTGGCCGGTCACGTCAGGTTCTGGCTCGCCCCCTCGATGGAGCACGCACTCCCCGGGAAGGGGGACGGAGATCGCAAGGCGAAGCTGCGCGCCCAGGCCGTCGTGTGGCTGGAGGAGGCCTTCGACGTGGTCAGGGCCGGCGCGACGCCGGAGGTGAGGCCCGAGCGTCGCCCCCTCCCCCTCGGGCGGTGGGCGTGGGTGTCGAGCGGGTGGGTGCTCCAGACCCGGTGAGCCGGGCGCTTGCAGGACCTCCCTCGCTGCGCGCCGGGGGTCGGGCCCGGGTGGCGCGCGGCGATCGCGCCGTCGAGGGACCTGCCCGTAGGATCGAGGGTGCGCGCGGGAGGCGGCCGTGATCCAGGTGCGAATGGAGTCGGGAGAGCTGCCGATCCACTACGAGCCCCGCGAGAGCTCGCCGCGGGTCGGGTCCCTCGGGACCCCGGGTGAAGAGCTGCTGACGGTCCTGGGCGTTTTGTCCGGCACGTGGATGCAGGTCGCCCGCAGCAATGGAAGGCCGGGCTGGATTCCCTCCGGCGACCCGCGGCTGCGGTTCAGCCGCGAGGTTCGGGTCAGACAGTCGATGGCCGCGGTCCTTCCGAGGACGGGGCATCGCGGCGAGCCCCTTCGTCTCTTGAAGCGCAACGCGCGGCTCACGCTGCTTCGAATCGTGGAGGAGGCCGGCGAACGCTGGGTGCGGGTACGGTTGCCGTCCGGGCGAGAGGGATTCGTGGCGGGGGGCACCCGCGTCGTGGACTACGAGCCCGGAGACGAGATGGGGGACCCTCCCCATGCGTGGGTGGTGGAGGTGTGGCTCCTGCGGCGCGGCGTCGTCGGCGGGCTCGCCCTCCTTCTCATCGCCGCGGCCTGGTTCTTCATCGGGCGCGAGCATGGCTACATCTTCTACTACCCGCCCGCGCTGGCCCTGCTCGGGGTCTTCGGTGTCGTCAGCGGATGGCGAATGGGCAAGCTGGGGGCGCTCGAGACGGCGGCCCGACTGGCACCGCCGGAGGCTTGAGGGAGCGCTCGCTGGCGATGGGCAGGGCTTCTCTCTCCCGGGCCCGCCCGCATTCCGTCCGGGCGGCGTGACGGGATCGGCGGCGGCGCCCCTCCCCTTCCATGCGGGCGACGCGCGGTCGGGCGGGTACGCTTCCCGGTGCGTACGGGCGAGGAAGCCATGCTGCGGGCACGCATCGAATCGGGAACGGTGTCCGTCCTGGAGAAGCCTCACCCGGGGGCGCCCGTGCTCCGCGCCCTGGAGCCCGGGGACGAGATCGCGATCGCCGATCGACCGCTCCGGGCCGACGGCTGGACGCGCATCGAGCGGCCGACGCAGGCCCGGGGGTGGATCCAGCGCCAGACCGCGCGCCTGGACCTGCGGCGCCGCGTCGTGCTGCTCGATCCCGTCGTCCACGTTCGGACGAGCCCGGATGAAGAGGGAGCCGTGCTCCGGACCCTCACGACGCGCGCGCGGTTCGCGCTGCTCGGGCCTTGCGACTCGGGAGACGACGGGTGGATCCGGGTGGAGCTGCCCTCCGGCAAGCGCGGCTTCGTGTGGGGCGGTACGCGCGTGGCGGACGAGGACCGCGAGAGGTGGGAGGAGGTCGAGGGCTCGAGGGGTGGTGGCCATCCTCTGATCGAGTGGTTCGCGCGCCGCGGCGTCGTGGGGGGGCTGAGCCTTGCCGCGCTTGCGGCCGCGGTGCTGCTGGTCGAGCGCGCCCCGGAGCACCTCCACCTCGAGGCGATCGGCTTCCTGCTGCTGGGCCTCTGGTTGGCTCTTCTGGGCGTCCGCCGGGGCCGCGGGGGGCGGACCGATACCGCCTGGCACCTCGCGCCGCCACGGGGCTCCGGCGCCCGAGCCGTCTAGGCCCGCGGCGGCCTCCCGGCTACGCTGCGGGTGCCTCGGGCTCCTGGAGCGTCTCCGGCATGAGCACGAACCCCCGTGCGGGCACCTTGCCCGAGCCTGCCGACCTCGTGAACGTGCCCCGGCTCGTGCGCGCGTACTACGAGCTCGTGCCGGACCCGACCGTCCGGGAACAGCGCGTCTCGTTCGGGACGTCGGGTCACCGCGGGCGGGCCCTGGAGGCGGGCTTCAACCAGGCGCACATCCTCGCCGTGGTCGAGGCCGTCTGCCGGTACCGCCGCCGCCAGGGCATCGACGGGCCGCTGTTCCTGGGGATCGACACGCACGCGCTCTCGGAGCCCGCCTTCGCGAGCGCGCTCGAGGTGCTCGCGGCCCACGAGGTCGAGGTCCGGGTGGACGATCACGACGGGTACACGCCCACGCCGGTCGTCTCGCACGCGATCCTCGGGCACAATCGGGGGCGGACGCGCGGCCTCGCCGACGGGATCGTCATCACGCCGTCCCACAACCCGCCGGAGGACGGCGGCATCAAGTACGACCCGCCGCACGGGGGTCCGGCCGACACGGAGGTCACGCGCGCCATCGAGGACGAGGCGAACGCGCTGCTCGCCGAGGGGCTCTCGAGCGTGCGGCGCGTGCCGTTCCCGCGCGCGCGGCGCGCCGCGACCACGGTCGCGCACGACTACGTGGGCGGCTACGTGGACGACCTCGGGAGCGTGATCGACTTCGAGCCGTTGCGCGGCTCGCGGCTCGCCCTCGGGGTGGACCCGCTGGGCGGGGCGGGCGTCGCCTACTGGGGCCGCATCGCCGAACGCCATCGGCTGTCGCTTCAGGTCGTCGCGGAGGAGGTGGACCCGACCTTCCGCTTCATGACGCGGGACTGGGACGGGAAGATCCGCATGGACTGCTCGTCCCCGCACGCCATGCGCCGGCTCATCGGCCTCCGCGAGCGCTTCGACGTCGCGTGGGCCTGCGACACCGACCACGACCGCCACGGCATCGTCGCGAAGAGCGCGGGGCTGCTCAACCCGAACCACTACCTGGCCGTCGCCATCTCCCATCTGGTCGGATCGCGACCGTCGTGGACGAAGGCCGTCGCGGTCGGCAAGACCGCCGTGAGCAGCGGGATCATCGACCGCGTGGTGGCGCGGCTGGGGCGCCCCCTCGTGGAGGTTCCCGTCGGATTCAAGTGGTTCGTCCCCGGCCTGCTCGACGGCACGCTCGCGTTCGGCGGCGAGGAGAGCGCCGGCGCCTCCTTCCTGCGCCGGGACGGCTCCGTGTGGACCACCGACAAGGACGGCCTCCTCCTCGGCCTGCTCGCGGCCGAGATGACCGCCGCCACCGGGCGCGATCCCGGGCAGCTCTACCGCGGCCTCGCGCGCGACCTGGGTGACCCGGTCTACGAGCGCATCGACGCGCCCGCCACGCCCGAGCAGAAGGCGCTCCTCGGCAGGCTCTCGCCGACGCAGGTCACCGCGACGGAGCTCGCGGGCGAGCGGATCACGGGCCTCCTCACGAAGGCGCCCGGGAACGGCGCGTCGCTCGGGGGGCTCAAGGTCACCACCGCGAACGGGTGGTTCGCGGCGCGGCCGTCGGGCACGGAGAGCCTCTACAAGCTCTACGCCGAGAGCTTCCTCGGCCCGGACCACCTGCGGCGCATCCAGACCGAGGCGCAGGCGTTGATCGCCCGGGTCCTCTCGGCCGGGGGCTAGGGAGTCGTCGGGGCGCGCCGTCGCGCCCGTTCCTCCCCTCGGCGATCCCGGGCGGAGCTGGCATCCCGACCGCCCCCGCGCCACGCTGTCCCCCCGCATGCCCGCGCGCCGCGCTCGCCCCCGTCCGCCGATCACCAAGGCCTCGCCCCCGCCGCCCCCGGAGCTCCACGCGCAGGTCCTCTCCGCCGACGAGGCCCGCGCCCTCGCCCTCTCCGCGCAGGGCTTCGACGTCGGGCGGCCCCTCGCCGCGCCCCGCGTGGAGGACGTCCTCGCCACGGTCGAGCGCGTGCGCCTCCTCCAGCTCGACTCCGTCAACGTCCTGGTCCGCGCGCACTACCTGCCGCTCTTCTCGCGCCTCGGCCCCTACGACCCCGCGCTGCTCGACCAGCTGACCTACGAGCGGCGGGCGCTGTTCGAGTTCTGGGCGCACGAGGCCTCCATCCTGCCCGTGCGGTTCCACCCGCTGCTGCGCTGGCGCATGGAGCGCAAGGCGTGGCCGAGCCTCGACCGCATCCGCCGCAAGCGGCCCGAGTACGTCGAGGCCGTGCTGCGCGAGCTCGCGACGCGAGGACCGCTGGGGACGAGCGACCTCACCGACGGCGGGGGGCGCGCGGGCGCCTGGTGGGGGTGGGGCGAGGGCAAACACGTCCTCGAGTGGCTGTTCGCGACCGGTCGCGTGACCACCGCCGCCCGCCGCCGCTTCGAGCGCATCTACGACCTCGCCGAGCGCGTGCTCCCGGCCGACGTGCTCGCCGCGACGACGCCCGCCGCCGACGACGCGAAACGTGCGCTCCTCCTCGAGAGCGCCGCCGCGCTCGGCGTCGGCACCGCGGGCGACCTCGCCGACTACTTCCGCCTCCACCGACCCACGGCGCGCACCCTCGTCGAAGGGCTCGCCGCCGAGGGCCGCCTCGAGCGCGTGCGCGTCGAAGGCTGGAAGGACTCCGCCTTCCGCCTGCCCGGCACGCGCGCGCCGGGCCGCGTGCCGCGGGCCACCGCGCTCGTCTCGCCCTTCGACTCGCTCGTGTTCGAGCGGGCCCGCACGGAGCGCCTCTTCGGCTTCCACTATCGGCTCGAGATCTACACCCCCGCGGCGAAGCGCCGCTACGGCTACTACGTGCTGCCGTTCCTCCTCGACGGCGCGATCGTCTCCCGCCTGGACCTCAAGGCCGACCGCGAGCGCGGCCGCCTGCTCGTCCGCGCGGCGCACCTCGAGCCCGGCGCGGAGGCGGAGCGCACGGCTACGGCGTTGGCGCCCGAGCTCGCGCGGATGGCGGGCTGGTTGGGCCTTCGCAAGGTCGTCGTCGAACGGAAGGGGACGCTGGCTGCCGCGCTGCGCAGCGCGGTCGCGTCGGGGTGCGGCCGGCCCTGA
>CAZJJQ010000110.1:3337-9325 GCA_964546345.1 uncultured Planctomycetales bacterium | reverse complement strand
GGGCCGCGGGCAACACCCGAAGCCCCTTCACGTGCTGCGGGGGCGGCAGGTCGGAGGCGGGGCGGAGCCCGTCTGCGCGCGCGGTGGCGCCCGCGGCGCCGATTGCGGCCACCACGAGGAGCAGGGACCTGGCCGGGAGTCGAAACGCGTGCATGGGGCGGGTGGAGGCTCGGGCGCGCGGCTCCCGGTCCTCCGGGACCGCCGTGCGCGACGCCGTAACATACGGTCAGGGGCGAGGGAACACACGGGCACACGCACGGAGATTCGGCCCGGGTGGCCCCAGGACGGCGGGCGGACGGTCGCGCGCCTCGGGGGCCCTGACCGTCCTCGCCGCGCGTCTTCGCGGGGAGAGATGCCGGCCGGCCCCCGCCGCCCCCCCGGGTTCCCTGCCGGGTTGCGCCGTCACTCCCCTGCCTCGGCTCGCGCCACCCCGTGGCGATCACGGGCGCGCGGGCTCGGGGAACCGGACGACGTGGACCTGGCCCCGTCGCGCGTCCACGAGCAGCACGCCGCTGGCGCCGAACACGTGGGCGTACTCGAGCATCTGGCGGCGCGTGGTCCGGTCGTGGGCGGTCGCGGTGTCCGTTCCCGCCTTCACCTCGGCCACCCACAACGTCCCCTTCCGCCGCACGACGGCGTCCACCCGCACGACGAAGGGTTCGAGCCGCCCGTCGATCTCGACGGCGCCCTCGCGGATCACCTCGGTCCCGAGCACCGTGAACCCCTCCCGTCGCAGGATCTCGACCGCCCGTCGGGCCCCCGCCCGCCCTAGCCGTCTCGCGCGCGCGGGCCCGCGTGCGAGGACGCGGCGCGCGAGCCGGAGGCCCATCCGCACCCCGAGCGCCAGGCAGAGCGCGATCGGAAGCGTCCAGGCCCAGGGCGGCACGCTCACGATCCAGCGCAGCACGCCGTCGGAGAGGGTGCCCATGAGGAGGACATCGGCTGGGGGCGGCGCCCGGGCCAGCGACGACGTCCCGGGGAGGCCGAGGCCCCCGAAGGCCCCTGCGGCCGGCGTCGGGCCGCCCCCGGGGCGGGGGCGTGCGAGGAGGGCGGCGCCTTCCCGGGGAGCGGGCCTCGGCCGCCCCGGGGCGCGCGCTACTTGCCCTCCGTGACCCCGGCGCTCGCCGCGGCGAGCAGGGCCACGAAGCGGGGCTCGGTGCGGAGGATATCGAGGTCGGAGTCGCCTCGAAGCCCTTCGTTCACCGACTGTACGTGCTGGACGAGCTCCCAGGCGCGTCGGTTGCGGGCCGGCCCCGGAGGCGTGGACCGGAGCTCGGCGCGGAGCTCTTGCGCTCTGCGGGCGGTGGCCGTGCCGTGCTCCTCGGCCCAACGGAGCCCGGCCTCGATCCAGCGGGCACGGTCGGGACCCGTCGCCTTGGCAGCGGCGAGCGCGGCCGAGCAAGCGGCGTTGTAGAGGTGGGCCGCCAGGGCATCGGCTCGGAGCGAAGGGTCCGTGAGCCCCTCCTCGAACAGGCGGGCGGAGGCGCGGTAGTCCCCTCTCCGGTAGGCGAGGTAGGCCGCTCCCACGCGCTCCGTCGGCGTCGTCGGGTCCCGCCCCTCGGCGGCCGCCTGCTGCGCTGCGACCTCGGTCAAGGCCCGTCGGATCTCGCCCAACGCTTGGAGGCAGTCCTGGTACGTGCCGGCCAGCTCGTCGGACAGGGCCGCCGCCTCGGCGAAGGCCGCCGTCGCGTCGGCGAACCGGCCGAGCGCGCGATGGACCCTGCCGAGGTTGAGCGCAGAGGACCTCCGGTCCATCCGCAGCTCGGTCCATTGCGGATTGGCGGGCAGGAGCGCGTCGATCGCAGCGCGCTGGCTCGTGAAGGCGGCGAGCGCGGCGTCGAGCTCGCCGAGCTGCTCGCGGACCATCCCGATCTGCTCCTGCGAGACATAGACGAGGCGCGCCAGCTCCGGGTCGCCGGGGCGAAGCGTCACGGCCGCTTCGAGCTCGCGGACCGAGGCCTCGAGGTCCGGCAGGGCGCGGCGCTCGTCCTTCGTGGCACGGATGTGCTGCGCTCGGCGGGCGAGGACCACACCGTGCAGTCGCCGTGACTCGACCACGCTCGGCCAGTCGGCCGCGAGCGCCGCGAACTGGGCGACGGCGAGCTGGAGGATCTCGAGGGACTCCTCGGTACGCCCCGCCTGCTGGAGTGCGTCGCTGCGCAGGATCTGCGCCATCCCGAGGTTGCGTCGCGCGTTGAACTCTCCCGGCGCGGCCTTCGCGCGAGTGGTGGCCTCCGTGAGCGCACTTTCGGAGGCCGCGAGGGCCTTGGGTGCGTCGCCGAGGCGGCCCGCCACGCGGGCGAGGTCCAGGTGTGCGATGAGGATCCGCTCGTGGAAGGCCGGATCGGCGCGGACGGCATCGCCCGCGCCGTCGAACGCTCGGCTCGCCGCCTCGAAGCTCGCCATCGCGTCCTGCAGCTGCCCGAGCGACTCCAGCGCGCCGGCGCGTTCGAGCTGCGCGATGGCGCCGTGGGCCCGCATGGAGGGGATCTGGGGCCACTGCCGCGCGGCCTCCGCGGCGGCGTCCACGAACGCGTCCGCGGCCCGGAGGGAGTCGGCGGGTCGGCCCGCGCCGCGCAGGTGCTGGGCCTCCATCGACATGCACACCAGGAGCTCGGTCCGCTGTCGGGCGTTGTCGGGGAACATCTCCACGAGCACCCGTCGGGCTTTCAGGGACTCGTCGAGCCGGCGGTCTCCCTCGGCGGACCGACCCATGTCCAGCAGCGCGCGATAGAGGTGCGACCGCAGCCCGGCCCCCGCGTCCAGCACGAGGGCGTCGCGAGGGTAGTCGCGTTCCGAGGGTTCGAGCAGCGACAGCCCCCGCTCGAACGACGCGACCGCCTCCGCCTTCTGTCCCCCCGCGGCCTGGGCCGCTCCCCACCAGTACTCGCCGAGCACGCGGTAGTCCATCCTCCAGTAGTCCTGCGCGCCCACCGTGCCCCCCGGCGTGGCTCCGCCGGCGTACCCGGCGGTCCGTGCCCGCTCGGCCTCTGCGAGCGCCGCCGGCACGTCCCCGTCGTCGCGGGCTGCGCACGAGAGCGCCCCGTGGACCATGGCGAGGGACCGCTGGACGACGGGCTGCGACCTCATCTCGGGAGGGAGCGAGTCGAGGTCGGCCAAGGCGCGGCGCTGGAGGCGTATCGACTCTTCGGTCCGACCCGCCGCGTCCTCGAGCTGTCCCCACTCGTGGAGGATCACGGAGCGTCGGCGGCGGTCCTCCGAGGCGTCGTCCGAACGCGAGATCGCCTGGTCGATGAGCGCGAGAGCTCGGCGAGAGGCGTCCCGGCTGGCGTCGTGCTCGCCGAGCGTGAGCCGCGCGGCCGCCAGGTTCTGGAACGCGTGAGCCCGCGCGCGTAGATCCTCCACCGTGCCCGAGCTCTCGGTCTCGAGCATCTCGAGCGTCTTCGCGGTCAGGGTGCGCAGCAGGTCCGGTCGGCCGATCGCGAAGAGGCGGTCGCGCATCTCTCCCATGGAGAACGTCGAGAGCTCGAGGAGGCGGGACTGTGCGCGTTGGGACGCCGCGCGGCTCTCCGTCGCCTCGGCGCGCCGGCGCTCCGCGAGGACCGCCATCGTGATCCCGGCGGCGGCGAGGACGCCGATCACCCCGACCGCCAGGCGGCGTACCCGGCGCGCGCCTGCCGCGCGTGCCTTCGAGGCCTCCACGAAGGCGCGCTCGGCGTCGGCGAGCTCGAAGCCGCTCGAGAGCAGCCGCCCGGCGTCGGTCAGGTCCTCGGGGCCCGCGAGGAGCGCGCCCCGGGAGCGCTGCTGCTCCTCCCAGTGCGCCGTGCGCGAGCGCAGCCATCCGTGCAGGCGCAGGAGTCGGCGCTCGGCGCGGATCTGCTCGGCCATGCGGCCCCACGTTCGCAGCAGGGCCTCGTGCGCGACGCGCACGACGGCCGCCTCGCCGGCGCCGTCGGCCACGAGGAGCCGGGCGCCCACGAAACGCTCGACGAACTCCTTCGCTCCGGGCGTCCGGGCCACCTCGTGGAAGGGCGCGGGCCGGCGCGTGACGGTGGCGTCGATGCCGCCGTGCACCTCGACCAGCGAGCGCAGCACCGAGGGAAACGCCTGACGGCCGGCCTCGGAGAGCGCGCCCCACTCGGCCTCCGCGCGCGCCCGCACGGCGCCCTCGATGCCACCGAGGGCCTCGAACGCGGCGACCGTGAGCACGTTGCCGCGGGCGCGGTCGTACAGCGCGGAGAGCGCGTACTCGAGCAGGGGAAGCGCATCGGAGCCCGCCTTGGCGGCCTCCGCGTGGACGATCTCGTCCAGCGTGCGCCCCGACACGGGATCCCGCTCATAGACCAGCCCTGCCACCTGGGCGGGGAGCCGCACGATCTGGGCCAGGTCCGCGGCGTCGGGGGGCGCGAGCAGGTGCTGACCCGCCCCCTCGGCGAGGGCGGCCAGCTGGGGGAGTGCCGCGAGTCGGCCGTAGGTGTCTCCGCGGAGGGTGGCGAGGACCCAGACCACCCCGCTCCGGGCGAGCGCGTCGATCACGGCGGCGAAGGCGGCGCGGTCCTCGTCGGTGAGGGAGGCCTGCGTGAAGAGCTCTTCCATCTGGTCTACGAACACGACCAGCCGGCCGTCGCCGCCGATGCGCGCCAGCTCGCCGCGAACGAGGCCCACGGCGGCTGCGGGGCTCTCGTGGAACACCGTCGCGAGGGCCGTGGCGGGGCCCTGGAGGGACAAGCCGGGGAGGGCGCCTTCCGTGCGCAGGGCCGCACACAGCGCCTCGAGGGGCGTCGGGGCGTCGGAGGGGCGCAGCATGGCCACGCGACAGAAGCCGGCCTGGACCTCCGGTTCGATCGCGCCGGGGTACGTCAGCAGGGGCAGGAGGCCTGCCCGGACCAGCGACGACTTGCCGGATCCGCTCGACCCGACGATCGCCAGGAAGGCTCGGCCCTCGCGTCGGGTGCGTCGGAGCCCGGTCAGGGCCTCCTGGATCGCGCGGGCACGCCCGAAGAAGATCGACGCGTGCTCAGGCTCGAAGGTCTCGAGCCCGCGGAACGGCGAGCCCGACCAGACGGCCGTGGGGGAGGCAGTAGCCGTCGTGGCGAGCCGCTCGTTCAGGAGCTTCGTCAGGTGCTCCTGGAGGAGCTGGCCGAACTGGGAGGCCTGTGCGAACGGGGAGAAGCTGCCGCTGAACGAGACGCCCTCGGCGTGCCTGAAGTGGCGCTCGAAGAACGTCTGGACCGCGCTCCAGTCCTCGTGCTGTCGGAGCAGCACCTCCTTCGGGAGGCTGGCCCGGGTCGGAGGCTCGGCCGTCTTCCGATAGACGAGGATGTGCGGGGTCCGGCGCTCGCGAGCGGCATCCCGCGCCCGCACGAACTCCCACTCCGTGCCGGTGGGCCGGGAGCCGTCGTCGAGGGTGAACTCGCGGCCGAGCGGCGTGCCGAGGCGGGACCACAGGATGAACACCGCGATGTCGGCCTCGGAGGGGGGCGCCCGGCGGTCGATCTCGTGCTGGAAGCCCGCGGTCGCGAGGAGGGGTTCCCGCTCCCAGAGGATGGGGACCAGGGTGAAGCGGCCCCGGAACCACGCCTGGAGCCGTTGGATCACGGCGATCGCGACGCTTCGCTCCTCGTCCACGTCGCTGGGGGAGGACAGGAAGATGCGAAGCCGGGGCGGCGTGAGGTCCGCCGTGGGCATGCGATCGGAAGCCAAGTCGCCTCCTTTCATGTCCGGAGGCTATCACGGGGAAAGGGCGGTCGGTGCGAGCGCGACGTCGGTGCGGAGAGTGGACACCGTCCCCGTGCGTGCGGCCGCTCTGCGATCCCGGCGATCTCGGCTCGCTGCCATGGGCCGAGGGGGGATGGGGTCGCCCGGGCGACTTCCACACGCGGATGGGCCGCAGGATGGGCCCGGCCCGTGGGGGCGGCCCTCGCCTCGTGCGCTTCCGGCAGGGGTTTGCGGCAGGGGGGGCGGGCCCGAGGCCGGGGCGTGGTGCCCTGCGGGCGAGCGACTACCCGCCCGGCGAGGGGCGCACGC
>CAZJJQ010000110.1:0-3237 GCA_964546345.1 uncultured Planctomycetales bacterium | reverse complement strand
CGCACGCCACGGACCAGCTCGTAGGACGGGAGGTACCACTTCTTGAAGTTGTCGCTGAGCAGGCCGTGGATGGGCTCGTCGGGGTCCAAAGGCCGGACGAGCTCGGGGACGGACGACACCATCGCGCGCACGCCGAACGGCGAGACGTCCGTCGTGGGCGCGTCCACGTCGGGGAGGCGCGCGGGAGGCTGCCACCCCATCGACGTGATGTCGCCCTCCGGCAGGCCGCCGATCCACGTCCCCGCAGGGAGCGGAGCCTTCGATCGCATCGGTCCCCAGGGGAAGGTCCTCCCGTCCGGCCCGCGGGCCGCGGCCTCCCATTGCGACGCCGAGGGTAGGTCGCCGCCGGTCCAGCGGGCGTACGCCCGCGCCTCCTGGAGCGACATCCCGGAGGCCGGGAGCCGCTCCGTGCCCGCCTCCAGCGGGGCGGCGTCCTTCGGCTGCCGGCCCGTGGCCCGTTGGAACCGACGGTACTCCTCGCGGGACACCTCCCGACGGTCGATCAGGAAGCCTCGGACCTGGACGGTGCCGGTGCGCCCATAGGCGTAGGAGTAGAGCGTTCCGTGCGCCGCGTCCGGGTCCGCGGCCACGTTGGGAGGCGATCCCATCGTGTAGGGACCTCCGGGTACGTAGGCCAGGTCGTCGGGGGGCGGCCGCAGCACCTCGATCTCGAGCGCCTCCCGATCGGTCCGGGACAGCTCCTCCCGCGCCGCGGCGCCTCCTCGCCCCCAGTGCGCAGCCTGCCCGGCCTCCACCGCGTCTCCGGCCTCGCGGGCCACCGCGCCCCGGAGCACTGCGACCCGTTCGCGGGTCTCTCCCACGGTGACCCCGAAGCGCGTGCCGCGCACCCCCAGCAGGGCGGAAGGGGTGCGTACGCGGAACTCGGCGCCTCGAGGGCGACGCTCCACGTCGTTCACCGTCGTCCCGCGCAGGAGCGTGAGGGTGGCGGCGCTCCCGCGTGTGGCGAGCTCGATCTCCGAGCTCGGCGCCACGCGGACCCAGGCGTCGCGGTGGAGCAGGAGGTCCGCCGTGCCGTCGGGGCCCGTCCTCACGGTGTCGCCGGGGCGGAGCCGCGGGGCCGGGCGAGCGTAGTCGGCCGAGTCCGAGAGCGCCTCCCAGGGGGCCGTGGCGCTCTCCCGGCGTTGGACCGCGCCCGCGAGCCGCAGGATACGCACCTCTTCCGCCACGAACGCGTCCCCGCCCGGCGGGACCTGCTCCTGGGCCTTGACCTGGGCGGACGGGATCCGCAGCTCGCCGAAGTCGGTCTCCACCCTGTCGAACGTCCCCTCCTTCTCCCGCACCGATCCCACGAGGCGCCCCCGCAGCACGCTGCCGTCCTTCAAGCGGAGGTCCACCTGGCCGGCCGGGGGCTCCCCGCCCGCCGTGCGGGAAGGGGCGAGCGCGGCCACGAGGCCCAGGGCGAGGCTCGTCAGCACGGCCGCGCGGCGGCGGGCGGAGGCGACCACGGTCATCCGCGCCATCCTACGCGGACGCCCCCTCGTCCCCCGCCCCGCTCCCCGCGAGGGAGAGGCTCAGCGGGCGTCGAGCTCGACCACGCCGCGGAAGCCGACGGTCTCTGGACCCTCCTCCGCCACGCCGGCCACGGCAACGCGCGGGTAGAAGCACCCGATGTGAAAGAGGCTGCCCGCGTCGCCGCAGGTGAGGGTCGGCGGTCTCCTCGTCTTCGTCCCGCCCCAGCCGCCCGTGAAGTACTCGTGGAAGCCTTCCGAGAGCACCGCCCAGATCGGCTCGCGGTCGATCCGGCTCCTCACCCACTCCGGGGCCGAGCTGACCATGGCGCAGACTCCGAAGGGAGAGATGTCCACGGTGGGCGCATCGACGGGAGGCAGGTCCGGAGGAGGCGTCCAGGGGGCGACGGGAGTCTCCCAGGACCCGATGGCCAGCGCGCAGTGCTCCGGCCTGCGCGCGTCGCCCCACGGGAAGACGCGCCCGTCGCCCCCCCGCGCTGCGACGTGCCATTGCGTCGCCTTCGGCAGGGACTTTCCCATCCATCGGGAGAACGCCTCGGCTCGACCGTGGCGCACGAGGGCCGGCCCCCCTCCCCGTGCATCCCGCGTCTCGGCCCGAGGAGGGGGCGTTCCCGACTCCGCCGCCTCGAACCGGGCGAAGTCGATCCCGGACACCTCCCTGCGGTCGATGAGGAAGGACGTGACCTGGACCGGCCTCCCGTACGCGAAGGAGAACGGCGGGCCCGGGGACTTCCGCGCTCCGCAGCCCGCCAGGGTCCATCCGCCGGACCCGCCCGTCCGCTTCGTGAGTTCCACAACGCCGGCCCCGATCAGGTAGGTGCCGCCGGGTACGAGCGCCATGTCGTCGCGCGGCTGGCGGTGCGCGGGCGCCTCGAGGGGGCGACGACGCGCTTCCGTGAGGGGGCTCACGGTGACGGTCGTCGGATCGGTCCACGTCCCTTCTTGGCCCGCCGCGACATCGGTCGCAGCGCCCACGCGGACCATGCCTTCGAGCACGGCGACGCCCTGCGTCCCGGGCTCGACGAACACGGTGAACCGGGTCCCTCGCACGCCGAGCGTCGTCGAGGGCGTCGTGACACGAAACGTCTGGCCGCGCGGACGTCCGGAGATCTCCTGCACCGTGGTGCCGCGCAGCAGGGAGAGGCTTCCCTTCGCCTCGGACGTCGAGAACTCGACCTCGGTGCTCGCCTCCAGGCGCACCCACGCGTCTTGGTGGAGCATGACGTCGAGCTGACCGTCGGCCCCCGTGCGCACCGTGTCGCCCGGGAGGATCGGGGATCGGGGCTGGCCGGTGCTCCCGGGGTCGGGGAGATCCAACGGGACCCACTCCCGGGCGCCCGCGGCCCGGCGTTCGACGCTGCCCGCGCGTCGAACGACGCGGACCTCCGTCGCCAGGAAGGTGTCTCCGGCCTTGGCCGCGGGAACGGCTCCGGTGATCTCGCTCTGGGGCACGAGGAGCTCGCCGAAGTCGGTCTGGATGACGCTGAAGGGCTTGCCGTTCACCTGGGTCGAACGCACCACCGATCCGCGGAGGAGGTGTCCGCCCCGAAGGGTGACCTGTGCCGTCGCAGGGAGTGCCGGGGCCGCGTGGAGCGCGGGCGTCGGCGCCGGGAGGAGCGCGGCGAGCAGCGAGACGGCGGCGAGCCGGTGCAGGCGTGCGGGGGCAGGTCGTCCCGGCGAGCTCATCCGGGAGAGCGTACTCGACGCCAGGATCCGGACGCGGGCGCTCCGCCGGCTCCCGGGGCCG
>CAZJJQ010000109.1:0-9401 GCA_964546345.1 uncultured Planctomycetales bacterium | reverse complement strand
CGCGGCACGAGCCCCGAAAGCGAGCCCGTACGTCCCGACGGAGATTCCTTCACAGCCGCTCAGGCGAAGACGTCGGAGACCGGGTCGGGGTCCCGTTCGGTCGGGCGCGGCTCCTGGACCCCGATCCGGCTCTCGAGGAGCGCGGCGACCCCCACGGCGAACCCTCCTGCGAACCCCAGGATCGCGCCCCACGCCTTCACCAGCGGCACGACCCAGCTGAGCAAGCTCGCCTCCGGGGTGAACGGTGACTGCAGGAGCGTCAGCGCGTTGGTGCCGATCAGACCGGCAAGGGGCGCCACCAGGAGGATCCGGGACAGGCGCGTCATCCACGCACACAACCACGTCAGCGCCGGACCCGACCCCGCCTGCCGGATGCCGAGCAGGCCGTAGGCGAGCACCAGCACGCTGGCGACGAGCAGCGGCCAGCCCCCTCCCCGCGCCTCCGCGTCGAAGTAGTACACGACGAAGGGCCGTCCGACCAGAGGGACCAGGAAGGCGAGCACCACGAGCGCGCCGCCCACCACACAGAGCAGCCGCGCGAGCTCCGAGGAGGGGGCCCGCTTGCGGAGATGATTGCCGACGGCGGCCGCGAGCCCCCCGAGCAGCCCCCCCTGCAGGCCGAGGCGTCGCAGGCCCGCGGGCGGATGGGGGCCCGGGAGCACCCACCCCGACCCCCAGAAGGCCACCAGCCAGGCGGCCGCACCCAGCGCCGTGAGCGCCACCGCGCGACGAGAGCCCCGCTCGAAGTAGACCACGTAGAGCGCCCCCAAGGCGGCGAGCAGCGGCACGTAGAGGGTCACGAGCTCCATGCGGGAGCCCTGCGACAGAGACCACGGGAAGGCCCACCCGACGGGCTCCAGGTCGTCGCCGAGGACGGGCATCGGCAGCAGCCACGACACGATGGCGACCGCGGCAAGGGCCAGAGCCCATCGCGCGGACCAGGCATCGGGGTCGGGTAGGGTCGGAACCCCCGGGGCAGCACGGGGATCTCCGACGTGCTCCACCATCTCACACCTCCACGGTCTCGATGCCGCGCGAGAGGGTACCGGCGAGGTTCGTGGAAACCCAGGGGGAATCCTCCGCGGTCCGTCCCCGCCCAAGACGTCGCGGGCACAGCGTACCGCCTGCGCTGCCGACGGAGTCCACCCCAGCTCGCAGCCAGGGCTCGCTCGCTACGGCCCCCTTCAGATCCAGGGTCTAGGCGCGGTGGACACCCACGACTCGGTCACCTCGGCGATCGTGGCGCAGCCCTCGTCGGTGAAGTTCGGCCCGAGGTACGCCATGGCCCGAAGCACCGTCAGACCCGCGTAGAGGTCGATCCGCGCAGGGAGGTCGGGCGGCACGGTGACGTGATCCCGGTACGTGTCGAAGAAGCGACGGGCGGCCCGCCCATCGGGGTCGCCGCTGCTGGCGAGCCAGTACGCCACGTCCGCCCACGGATCGCCGGGGCTCGCGACCTCGAAGTCCTGGATGCCCACCACCGCCTGGCGGTCGAGCGCCACCGACTCGAGACCGAACGCACCGTGGCAGAGCCGTCGCTCCAGCTCGAGGGGCAGGGACGCCGCCGCGTTCCGCAGCCGGCGCTCGACCCGCGCGAGCAGGTCGCCCTCGAGGATGTCGCCGTCGCGCAGGGCCGCCACGCGGCGTTCGATGCGGCCGTACACCACCTCGCGCCACGGCAGGTCCCCGCCCTCCGGTCCGGGCGCGGCCTCGGGTGCCTCCTCGTGCGGAGACGAGGCGCCGACGGGGCCGATGCCGACCCATCCGGACGGGGTCTCCCGATTCGAGGCGTTCTCGCACCCGCCACGGGCCGGCGCGACCGCGCCCGAGCCGCGGGGCGCCGCACCCCAACTGCCACCGCGGCACCGCAGCGCGGGCACGTCGTCTACGAGGACGGCATGGAGCGCGACGAGCTGCTCGGCGGAGGCCTCCGCGATGGCGCAGCGCTGGGCCGTCGAGAGCCGGGGCCATGCGGTGCGCGCGTCGCCGCCGCCCAGCCTCTCCTCGATGGCGACGGAGAGCTCGGTCTCGTGGAGGTGGAGCTCGAGGCGCCGAGGCGTGGGCACCTTCACGGTCGCGGCCTCGAGGCCCGACCGCAGCGCACCGGCTCGCAGGGCGCCGGACCTCAGCGCCGCGAGCACGCCGGCGCCGCGGGCCAGCGCCACCGCGGCGGTGGCATCGCCGGCGATCTTGAGGCGGAACGCGCCGACGTCGGTGCGCAGCGTCCATCGCGGGATGCGGGACACCGGGGTGAACTCGCGCATCACCGCCGTGGGCTGGGGAAGGCTCGGCTCCACCATCTCGAAGAGGGTGGCGGCGTGCTCCGGATCGTCGAGCATGTCCTCGAACATGGGCTCTCTCTCTCGGGGTCCTTCTCTCGCACGAAGCCGCCCGCCGGTCACACAAGCGCCCCGTCGTCGGGGTCGAGGGGCCCGGCCGCTCGCGACGTCCCGCCTGGCGGAACGTCGTCCCGCGCGCCCCCGTCGGGGCCGTCCTCCCCGAGGAAGCCATCCTCGGAGAGGCCGTCCTCGAGGGGATCGCCGTCGAGCGGCCCGTCGCCGGGGGAGCGGCCGGGATCGTCGCGCCCGCCGGGAACCCACCCGCCGGGCAGCGCCAGCGGGTCGTCGGGGGCCAGCCGCTCGACGTCCTGCGCGTCGAGGGTGAGGGCCCCGTGGTCGTTGCGCACGACCCCCGTCACGAGGAACGGCCCGCCGCCCGACAGGCGCGGGCCGACGCGGGCGTACGCCTCGGGGAACAACGTGGCCTCGATGGTCCCGTGGAGGTCTTCCAGCATCAGGAACTTCATGTAGAGGCCCTTCTTCGTGCGCACCCGCCGCTCGGTCACGAGGAACCCCGCCACCCCGACGACGCGGCCCACGTGACGCCCGAGCTCGGTGGTCGGCACGGCCCCCCGCGTGCGCGCGGCCTCGCGCACGAGCTCCATGGGGTGCGCGCTCGCCGTCAGCCCGAGCAGCTCGAGCTCGAGCTCGAGGAGCTTCGCGGGCGCATAGTGGGGAGGGACGGCGATGGTTCGCCGCGGCTTCAAGAACGCCTCGCGCGGGAACAGCCGCCCCGGGGCGGGCACGCCGCCGCCCGGGCCCGTCCCCCCCCGCTCCACGCGTCCGCGCTCGAACAGCGGGCCCGCGGCCGACGGTCCCCTCCCCCCGCGCCCCCCACCTCCCTGGGCAAGATCGTCCCCCGCGATCGCGTCGCCGCCGATCCATCGGCCTCCCGCGCCATCGCCCGCTCCCCGCTCGTCCGCACCCTCCGCCTCGCGCCGCAATTCGGCGCACCGCTCATGATCGAGCGAGGCCTGCCACAGAAGCTCGGGCCGCGGCCGGTCGAACACGTCGAGCGCGCCCGCGAGGACGAGCCGCTCGACCTCGTGCTTCTCGAGCGTCGAGCGCAGCAGCAGGTCGGTCAGCGACAGGTAGGGTCCCTCCGCCTCGCGGCGACGCACGAGGGCGTCGGGGGTGCCCTCGCGCAGGCCCTTCACCTGGCCGAGGCCGAGGCGGAGGAGGCCGCGGCAGCCCGTGGGGCCCACCTCGGAACGGTTGACGCACGGGAGCGCGATGCCGCAGCCGAGGCGGCGCGCCTCCTCGACGTAGGCCCGCGTCGCGTAGAAGCCCGCGCCGTTGCGCAGCACGGACGCGAGGTACTCGGCCGGATGGCGCGCCTTGAGCCAGAGCGCCTGCCACGAGATGCGGCCGTACGTCGCCGCGTGGGCCTTGTTGTAGGCGTAGGCCGAGAAGTTGTGGATGAGGGTCCACACGTGCGCCGCCACCTCGCGCGGCACGCCGCGGGCCACGGCGCCCGCGTGGAACGCCGCCTCCATGCGCGGGAGGTCGTCCGGGGCGCGCTTCTTCGACAGCGCGCGCCGCAGGCCGTCGGCCTGCGCGAGGTCGAAGCCGCCGACGGCGGCCGCGACCCGCAGCGCGTCCTCCTGGTAGAGCATGACGCCGTACGTCCCGCGCAAGAGCCCGTCGAACGACGCGTGGACCACGGGCGTCGGCTCCTCGCCGCGCCGTCGCCGCACGTACGCGTCCTTCATCCCCGAGCCCGCGGGCCCCGGGCGGATGAGCGACAGCGCCACCATGGCGTCCTCCTGCGTGCGCGCCTCCATGCGCACGACGAGGTTGCGCATGCCCGGCGACTCGACCTGGAAGCAGCCGAGCGTCTGCCCGCGCCGCAGGAGGTCGGCGGCCTTCGCGTCGTCTTCCTCGACCGCGTCGAGGTCGATGGGCTTCCCCTCGCACGCCTCGACGTGCCGCACGACGTCGGCCACCACGGCCAGCGCGCGGTTGCCGAGCAGGTCGATCTTGACGAGCCCGAGGGCCTCGACGGCGCGCATCTCCATCTGCGTGACGACGAGCCCCTTCGCGGAACGCTCGAGCGGCAGCGAGTCGGCGAGCGGCCCGTCGCCCACGACGATCCCGCCCGTGTGGATGGACAGGTGCCGCGGGAGGCCGTCGAGCGCCGCCGCCGCGCGCAGGAGACTGCGCCACGGCTCGCGATCGAGCGGCAGCGACGCCAATTCGGGCGGTCGCCGCGCGGGATCGAGCGCGCTCGACAGCCGCCACGGCAGGTGATCGACGAGCCGGTCCACCTCGGGCGGCGGCAGCCCGAGCACCTTCCCCACCTCGCGCACCGCGGCCCGCGCCTGGAACGTGACGTGCGTCGAGATCATGGCGACGCGCTCCTCGCCGTACGTGTCGTAGGCGAACCGGATCACGTCGTCGCGGCCGCGCCAGTCGATGTCGAGGTCGATGTCGGGGCAGTCGGTCCGCGCGGGCGAGAGGAACCGCTCGAACGGCAGGTCGTACCGCAGCGGATCGACCGACGTCAGCCGCAGCGCGTACGCCACGAGGCTGCTCGCCGCCGAGCCGCGCCCCACGCACGGGATTCCGCGTCGCCGCGCGAACGACGCGAGCCCGTGCACGATCAGGAAGTAGTCGGCGAACCCGAGGTCGCCGATCACGCGCAGCTCGCGTTCGACGCGCGCCATCACGTCGGGGCGCAGGGGCCGGTAGCGCTCCGAGAGCCCCGCCATGCACAGGGCCGCCAGGCGACCGTAGGCGCTCTCGCCGGGCGGCAATCCGAGCGAGGGAAGTCGGGGGCGGCGGGGGCGCTCGAACCGGAACCGGCACGCCTCGGCCACCGCGAGCGTCGCCTCCGCGGCGCCGGGCACGTCGCGGAACGCACGCGCCGCCTCGGCGGGCGGCAGGAGGCACGCGGCCTCGGGCACGAGGTCGAGGGGCAGGCCGTCGCGGCCGAGGGCGCCGGGCACCACGTCGTGGAGGAGCTTCAGCTGCCCGATGGCGAGCAGCACCCGATGCAGCCGATGTCGCGGGGGCGTGTGGAACATCACGCGATGCGTGCCCACGACCGGCCGCCCCACCCGCCGCGCGGCCGTCACGAGGGCCTCGCGCGCGCGCCCGTCCGCGTGCGCGACCACCTCGCCGTACAGCGCGTCGGCGCCGACGTCGAGGGCGAGCGCCTCGAGGAGTCGCGGCGACGGCGTCAGCACGACGACGCCCTCGGCGCAGCGCGGCAGCGCGTCGTCGAGCGCGAACCGAGGGTCGAGGTGGCGGCGCGTGACGAGCCGCGAGAGGCTGCGCCAGCCCGCCGCGTCGCGCACGAGCACGACGGCGCGCTCACCCCCGTGGGACAGCTCGACCCCCACGATGGGGCGCACCCCCACCGCCTCGGCGCACGCCTGGAACGCGAGCGAGCCGTAGACGGCGTCCGAGTCGGTGAGCGCGAGGGCCGTGTGGCCCTGCGCCGCCGCGAGGGCGGCGAGCTCCTCGAGCCGGCTCGCCCCCGCCATGAGGGAGTGAGCCGAGTGGACGTTGAGGTGGACGAACGGGGGCGACGGCGACGCGGTCATGCGGCGCCCGACGGCCCGGGCGGGAGCAGCGACGGGAGGAGGCGCAGGTCCCGCGGGCGGGGCCGGTCCCGCACGTCCCGCGGAGGGCGCTCCCCAGAGGGGACCGGCGCGAGACGGACGACGACACGGCGCCGCTCGCCGAGCCCTTGGCGGGCGCGGGCGTCGGCAGACGACGGAACGGACATGGGCACACCCCCGCGTGGCCCTTCCCGCGCCGAGGTCACCCGATCCTATACGAACATAATACGAACCTTCAAGCAGAAGCGCAGCCCGCGAGGGGGGGGCCATCTGGAGTTCCCTGTCCTCGCTTCCGAACCCGGGGGCCACCCCGGAGAACCGACCCGAGCCTGCTGTGGGTGCCGGGGGAGTGCACCAGGACCAGGGCGAGATCCGTTAACTGCAAAACACGACGATCTTCGTCGTTTTATGCAAGTATTGGATTTTCCTATAGTCCGCCGAGAACAAAAAGCGACAGAAAGTGTTATTCTATGCATGTAACGGATCAGCCCATGTCCACCGCCGCCCAGTACATCCTCGAGCTCGCTGCGGACGGCCGGCACCACTTCACGACCGACGAGGCCGTGGCGTCTCTGGGCGGTTCCGTAGCCGCCGTGCGGGCGGCTCTGCGGCGCCTGAGGGCGAAGGGGGCCATCGCGACCCCGCACCAGGGGTTCTACGTGATCGTTCCGCCGGAGTACCGCCGCCTAGGCTGCCTCCCCGCGGAACAGTTCGTACCGCAGCTGATGCAGCACTTGGGCGAGGGCTACTACGTGGCGCTCCTCAGCGCGGCCGAGCTCCATGGCGCCGCTCACCAGCGTCCGCAGGGCTTCCAGGTCATGGTGAAGACGAGCCGCAGAGACATCGAGTGCGGGGAGGTGCGGGTCCAGTTCATCGCCCGCAAGGACATGGATCGCACGCCCGTCCTCGAGAAGAGCACGCCACGGGGCCCGCTCCGCGTGGCGTCGCCGGAAGCGACCGCACTCGAGCTCGTGGGCTACGCCGACCGGTGCGGCGGCCTCGACAACGTCCTCTCCGTGCTCTCCGAGCTGGTCGAGGCCATCGACCCGCAGAAGCTGGTCGCTGCCGCCGCGCTGTGCCCCATCGCGTGGGTGCAACGCCTCGGCTACCTCCTCGACATCGCCGGTCACCGGGAGATCGGCGACGTGCTCATCCCGCACGTGCAGGAGCACGTCCACGTGGTCGCGCCGCTCGTGCGGGCAGAGCCCAAGACCGGGGCCGAGCGCATCGAACGCTGGCATCTGGCCATCAACGCGAACGTGGAATCCGACCTGTGATCCCGAAGGACTTCATCACCGAGTGGCGAGCCTCCGCCCCGTGGGTCGCCGATCGCCAAGTCGAGCAGGATCTCGTGATCTCCCGCGCCATCGTCGAGCTGTACTCACGCCCCACGGTCGCACGAGCGTTCGCGTTCCGGGGCGGCACCGCCCTGTACAAGCTCCACTTCCGTCCTGCCGCGCGCTACTCGGAGGACATCGACCTCGCGTAGGTCGAGCCGGGCGGGATCGGTCCGGCGCTCGACGCGATCCACGAGGCGCTCGACGGCTGGCTGGGCCAGCCGCAGTGGAAGCAGTCCGAAGGTCGGGTGACGCTGGGCTACCGCTTCGCGTCCGAGGACGTACCCCCCGTCCGCCTGAAGCTCAAGGTGGAGATCAACTCGCGCGAGCATTTCACGGTCTATGGCCTGAAGAACCACCGCTTCGAGGTCCGTTCCCGCTGGTTCGCGGGAGCTGCCGACGTTCGCACCTACGAGCTCGATGAGCTGCTCGGCACGAAGCTGCGCGCCCTGTACCAACGAAAGAAGGGGCGCGACCTTTTCGACCTCGGACTGGCGTTGGGACGCGAGGGCGTCTCGCCCGAGCGCATCCTCGAGGTCTTCGCGCGCTACATGGACGAAGACGGCGGACGGGTCACCCGTGCGATGTTCGAGCAGAACCTCGCCGCGAAGAAGGTCGCCCCCGTCTTCTCCGCCGACATGACCCCCTTGCTCGCAAGGGGTGGGACCTGGACCTTCGACGCGGCGTACGACCGCGTGTGGCGCGAGCTGATCGGGCGGCTTCCCGGCGAACCCTGGAAGGGAGCCTGACCGCCCATTCCCGCGGCAGTCGGGTCACGCCTTCCGAGTCATCCTGGTGGACTCCGCGCGGTGGAGCCCGCCCGGAACGCCCCGCACTCGCTCAGCTCGCGCGCCGCATCGCGGCCAGCTTGCGAGCCGTACGGCTCGCCGCGAGGTCGTACGCCGTCTGCAGATTGACCCAGAACTCGGGCATCGTGCCGAGCGCCTGCGAGAGGAGCCACGCCGTCGTGGGGGTGACGCCTCGCTTCCCACGGACGATCTCGTTGACGCGCTGGAGGGGGATGCCCAGGTGACGGGCGAACCGCACCTGGGTGATCGCCAAGGGACGAAGGAACTCCTCGAGCAGGATCTCGCCCGGGTGCGTCGGAAGGCGGTGCTTGGGGATCATGAGGTGTCCTGGGGCTAGTGGTAGTCGACCCAGGTGACGCGTTCGGGCCCCCCATCCGCCCACCGGAGGACGAGCCGCCATGCGCCCGTGACCCGGATGCTGTGCGATCCACGACAGTCACCCCGGAACGCCTCCAGCTGATTACCGGGGGCAAAGGACAGGATCACGCGGGCCTCCGGTGGAAGTCATACGCGATTGCACGGATCCCGTGCAACCTGCCCCGCGCCGGTTGATCCCGGATCCGCCGGCCCCTTCCGCTCCCCAGCTCGTGGCCGGCTCCTGGCCGATGGCCCCGGCTCACCCCGAGCACGACGGCGTGCGCAGCTTGAGGCCGCGCAGGTCGGAAGGGACGCGCGCGAGGCAGTCGATGGCGCGGCCCTTGAGCAGGATGCCAAACCCGTGGCGGGCGCGCAGCCGGTCGACGACCGCGTCGAGGCGGCCCTCCGACGCGCCGATGCGCGCGGCGGCGGGTGCGGCGCCCGGAGCGAGCCCGCTCGCGCCGCCTCTCTGCGCGGGATCGGCCCCCGCCGCCCCCCCATTCGACGCACCCTTCCCACCGGAAACGCCGTCGACGCCCGCCTCTGCCGCTCCCGCCGCCGTGCCCGCGCCCGCCTGCGCGGATGCGCGGTCCTGCGGGGATTGCTGCGACGTCCGCGGCACCTCGAGATCCTGGAAGAGGTCGAGCTGGCGCTCCGTAACGGGGGTTAGATTGAACAGCGTCACGCCCACGAGGCGCAGCTTCACGCGGCGGTCGTAGCGCTTGGGCCAGAGCTCGCTCACCAGCGCGAGCACGTCGCGGTCGCGGTCGGAGGGCGAGGAGAGACGACGGCGCACCTCCACGGTGCGGAAGTCGGCATAGCGCAGGCGGATGCCCACCGCACCCGCGCGCAGCCGCTCGGAGCGCAGGGCCGCGGTGGCGCGCTGCGCGAGGTAGGAGAGCATCCCTCCGATCACGGCGCGGTCGGAGGTGTCGTCGGGGAAGGACGTCTCGCGCGAGATCGACTGGGGGCCGGGCCGCCCGTCGCGCACCT
>CAZJJQ010000108.1:0-9413 GCA_964546345.1 uncultured Planctomycetales bacterium | reverse complement strand
CTACCGGCAGCCTTCGGCGACCCGGAAGGTCTGGGAGAGCTTCTCGCGGCGTGGACCGATGTACTCCCGCATCATGGTGCCGAGCACCGGCGCGTCGCGGGACATGTAGACCCACCAGGGGCCCTCGACCATGGCGTCGTAGCGGTAGAGCTCGACGCTGTGGGCGCGGCGCGTCTGGCCATTCCAGCCCACGAGCGCGGGCGAGATGTTGCGGAGGACGCAGGTGGACTCGAGGATCATGCCGAAGCCGTTCAGCGGGAAGATGTAGGTCGAGTCCTTGAGCGGCGGCAGGCCCGCCGCGGCGCCGGCGCCGGCCGCGGCGACGGGGGCGCGTCGGCCCTCGCAGACGAGGTAGGGGGGGAAGTGGCGGGGGTCGGTGGCGGTGCCGGGGTCGAGGCCCGCCAGCTTGTCGGGCCCCGACCACGGACGGAGCACGACGCCGGGCGCCTTGACGACGAGCCATGCGGCGTCACCGGGCGAGGCGGTGTTGCCGACCTCGACGCACTGGCCCGGCTGGGCGAAGAGCAGGGGGTTCTGCCAGTCGAAGGGGGCGGGGGGCGCGGGGGGAGGGGCGCGCAGGAGGTCCAGGTAGACGAGGCCGAGGACGCCGGCCATGGCGAGGAGGGCGAGGGCGACGATGCGCTCGAGCCCTGGCGTCGGGGGCCGGACGGAGGCGGCGGGGGGCGGCGCGGCGGGGCTCACGAGGCGGGGTTCCAGCTGACGCACTCGTAGCTGTGGCCGGCCCGCTCCCAGCGGAGGATCCCGTAGACGGGCACCTCCTCGCGCATCCAGACGACGACGGCGTCGCGGTCGGGGGGGAGCGCGGGGTCGATGCACTCGACGCGCCAGCAGGGGATGGTGCGGCCGCCCCAGGAGATCGAGGAGCGCTGGATGCGCTTGAGGATCCAGACGCGGTCGTAGGCGCCGGGCTCCTCCGGGGTGAGGAAGGGGAAGAGGCCGTGCTTGTGGAACAGGTGGAGGTAGGTGGGGCCCGGGTCGGGCAGCTGGGTGCCCGCGGCGTCCCAGAGCGTGCGGGTGACGGACACCCGGGGGATCTCGACGCCCCCGGGGGCCGCGGCCAGCACCTTGAACTCGAGGATCGACTTGCCGTCATCCACCCGGTAGCGGGCGACCTCCCCCGGGCTGGCGTCGAGGAGGAAGCGGTGGGCGGCGAAGACGTCGGGCGTGCCGGATCCAGGGCCGCGCCCCCCCTTGAGGAGGATCAGGACCGCCAGCGCGATCACGGCCAGGCACTCGAGGAGGATCAGGGCCCGCATGCACACCTCGGCGGCTCGGCGTTGCCGTAACCTGAGCCAAAGCAAGGACTTACGTTCTCTCCTCGGGATCGATCCGGAGGAGAGGGTGCGACGCCACCGAGCCCGGGGGCATCCTATACTGGCTCGCGCGGATTCCCACCGGCCGAGAGGCCTTCCGGGAATCTCCGCAGCTTCGCGCCGCTACCGGCAGCCCCCGGGGGCCGGACGCCGGGCGAAGCCCCTCCCCCCCCGACCCAGCATCCGCCGTGGACCGCACCTGCGCCCTGGAGCCCGCCCCATGTCCCATCTCGCCCACTTCGACGACGCCAACTTCGAGGCCGACGTCCTCCAGAGCAAGGTGCCCGTCCTCGTGGACTTCTTCGCGACCTGGTGCGCGCCGTGCCAGAGCCTCACCCCCATCGTGGAGGAGCTGGCCCGCGACTACGCCGGGAAGGTGAAGATCGGGAAGGTGGACGTGGACGCGTCGAGCGCGGTGCCCGCCCAGTACGGGATCATGGCCGTCCCGACGCTGATCCTGTTCAAGAACGGGAAAGAGGTCGAGAAGCTGACGGGCTTCAAGCCGAAGGCGGAGCTGCGCAAGAAGCTCGACGCGCTGCTCGCGGGGTAGGAGTCCCTGCCCGCCGGGCGGTCCGTGGGCGGCAGAGAGACCTCGACGCCGGCGTACCGCAGTCGCCCGGCGGGCACGCGCACCCCCGGCGAAGGGGTGGACTTCGCGCCGCCCCCGGAGCGCGTCGATCCTCGACGCACGGCTCGCGAGCCTGGCGTGCGCCGCTGCGCTACACCGCCTCGACGGGACGGCCGCGGTCGTCGATCACGATCCGCACGCTGCGCACGACCGCCAGCTGTTGGCGCAGGATGTCGGCGTGGAACTTCCCCTCGCTCGAGAGCACCTCGAAGAAGATCCGCGCCTCCCGGTCGGGGATGCGGTCCTTCATGCGGTCGTAGAAGTACGCCCCGTACTCCTCCGCGCGGATGGCGGCCTCCAGCGTCTTGACGAGCGACTCCTTGTCGCGGATCGCGCCCGTGTCCACCGTGCCGAAGATGCGCTGCGCCTCCTCCTCGCTCGCCGCGGGCGCCGCCACGCCGAACATCGAGCGCCGGTGGGCCTTCAGCGTCTTGCGGTGGTCCTTCTCGTCTTTCTTGAGGAGGGCGAGCTTGGACTGGAGGGTCGCGAGATCGACCCGACGCGCCAGGCGGTCGTAGGTCGAGAAGGTCATCGCCTCGTTGTGGATCGCGAGGTCGAGGATTTCGAGCGGGGACAGGTTGGCGGGAAGCATGGCCCGACCTCCATCGGATCGCTTCGCCCGAGGGGGCAGGACGCAGCACCCCCACGGGTAGAGTGCGCCCTCTTCACCCCACCTATACAGACGGGGTCCGACACTTCGCAGCGGCTTGTGTGACCGGGCAGGGGACTCGCGCGACATAGGGGGCCCCGACGTGGGGCGCATGGAGCCGCTCTTGGCGTCCCCCAACCCCATCCCCCCCTGGCTGCCGCCGCCGCCCCCGCCTCCCGGCGTGGGGGCGCGCTCCGCCCCCGGCCGGGGTGCGCCGAGTCGGCCCCGCCGGCACCGGATCCTGAGCCTCGGGGCCCTGCTCGGCCTCCTCCTCGCGGGCGCCACGGGGGTCGTCCCCGCCCTCGGCGCCGACGACCCCGAGGCGGTGGCGCTGCGGCGGCGCCTCACCGACGACGATCCGGCGGCGCGGGCCGCGGCGGTCCGGCGGCTGGTGGGAGAGCCCCTCGAGGGGGCGTTCCCCCTCGTCCTCAAGGCCCTGGCCGATCCCCACCCCTACGTCCGAGGGGCGGCAGCCGGGGTGTTCGGCCTCCAGCTCGACCGCGTGCCCCGGGAGCGCCTGCTCCGCGAAGGCCCGGGGCTCGCGTCCCCCCTCGCGAGGGAAGCACTGACGGAGACCTTCGCCGTCTGGGCCGACCGCGACGGGCGGACCGGCCTGCTGCGACTCCTGGGCGACAAGGAGGCGTCGGTGCGGGCCGAGGCGGCGAGGCGCCTCGGAGCCGACCCGGATCCGGCGTCCGGCGCGGCTCTCCTCCACGCGTTGGGCGACCCGGACGGGCTCGTCCGCGCGCGGGCGCTCGACGCGTGGGAGGCCCGGAGGAAGGCCGGAGGCACGGTGAATGCGGGGGGCGCGGGGGGCAGACCCGGCGCGGGGCCCCCGGAACCGTCGGCGGCGATCCCCTGGCGGCAGTTCACCCGGGACAAGGACGCGCGGGTGCGACTTTCCGCGCTCGAAGGCTCCGTCGCGGTGGGTGGCGAGACGGCGGTGTTCGCCGTGGAGCACGGACTACAAGATGCGGTCTGGACGGTCCGGCTCGTCGCGGCGGAGCTTGCGGGCACGGTGAGGGACCGGCGGGTGCTGGCCCCTCTGGTGGCGGCGCTCTCCGACCCCCGCGAACGGGTCGCCGCGGCGGCCGGACGGTCGCTGGTGCGGCTCACGGGGATCCCGTTCGACCCGAACCCGGCGCGGTGGAGGTCCTGGCTCACGGGCGACGGCGCCTCGTTCGACCCGGCGGGGGTGGAGCCGCGCGCGCCCCAGCCCTTCGACGCCGCGGGCTCCACGGTCGCGACCCTGCGGCTGCTCGACCTGCCCGTGGCTTCCACCCACGTCGCCTTCGTGCTCGACGCCTCGGGCAGCATGGCCGTCAGGGACGCGACCGGGACCTCGCGATGGGATCGGGTCCGGGCCGAGATGGACCGGGTGCTCGCCGCGCTCGGGGGGGCAGCCGAGGGCACGGTGGTCCTGTTCGCCGACGAGGCGATCCCGATCCTGCCGGCGGCCGTGCGGTTCACGCCCGGGGTGAGGGCGCAGGTGCGGGACGCGCTGGCCGCACGGGGGCCGGGAGGACGCACGGCGCTGTCGGACGGCATCCTGCGGGCGCTCGCCGATCCCGCCGTGGACACGGTGCTCGTGTTGTCCGACGGGGCGCCGAGCGGAGGCTCGCACTTCACCAAGACCGACCTGCGGGAGGCCGTCCGCGACGCGAACCGATGGCGGCGCGCCCGCATCGACGTGTTGTCCATCGGCACCGACGAGGTCTCCCGTCGGTGGCGCACCCTGCTCTCCGAGGTGGCGTCGGAGAGCGGCGGCACGTTCGTGGTGGCGGGGGCGAAGTCGGCGGCGCCGGCGCGGAACGGCGCACGATGACCCGATCTTCCCGGTCCCCCACCGTGCCCCCGCGCCTGCTGCGGGACTCGGCCCGCTCCGGTCGAGGCCGCCGCACGTCGAGGCGATCCTTCACGGGGCCCAGGCTCGGGCCCAGGGGGCCGGACCCCCCGCGGGCCGTTCGGCCCGCCGCGCTACGGAGCGGCGCTCCGAGGGCGCTCGCCCGTGAGCCGCTCGATCGAACGGTCGTGCGCGCGCGCGAGGAGCACCTGCCCGAGGATCGCCCCGATCAGGGCGAACAGCATGTCCCATTGCGCGTCCCAGACGTCGCCCTGCACGCCGAGGAACTCGAGCGAGGCGTCCCCCGCGGTGACGGCCGTGAGCCACTCGACGAGCTCGTAGAGGGCCGACACGGCGAGACAGCACGCGAGCACCAGGAAGAAGACCGCCTTGCCCTTCCCGAGCGGCGTCGCGCGCAGCAGCATCTCGCGGAACGCGATCGCGGGCACGAACCCCTGGGCGAGGTGACCGAGGCGGTCGTACGGGTTGCGCTGCGTGTGCAGCACCTCGCGCATCCACTCCCCGAACGGGACGCGCGCGTACGTGTAGTGCCCGCCGACGGCGAGGATCACCGCGTGGACGGCGAGCAGGCCGTACAGGAGACCGGTCCAGGGCCAACGCCGCTTCGTCGCCACCAGGATGGGCGTGGCGATCAGGACGGGCGCGACCTCGAGCCACCACGTGGGCCCGTCGAAGGGTCGGATCGCGGTCACGGCGAGGGCCCCGAGCGTCACCCCGAGGGCGACGCTCGGGATCCAGGACCGAGAGGCCAGGAAGGAAGCTCCGGCTCCTTCCTGGCCTCGAGGGGCGGGCCCGCAAGGACCCCCCGCCGAGCGGGCTTCCGGGGGGTTCGTCCCCCGCAAGCCGAGCGAAGGCGACTTCTTCACGGACCGCGGCGGCGAGCCCAGCGGCTCAGGCGCCCGGCGTCTTGCCGAGCAGCTTCACCTTGAGCAGCTTCGCCTTCTTGCCGCGTGCGGCGAGGCGCACGGCAATCTTGACGTACTCGTCGGCCCCGCCGATCTGGAGCGAGTAGCGCCCCTCCCGACCGCGCAGCGGCAGGAGGTGGACCTCCTTCGTCGCCCCCGCGGCCGTGTGCAGCACGCTCGTGGGAGGACCCAGGTGCTTGGGATCGAACTCGAGCATCAGCTCGGCCACGTGCATGGGGGCGAACGTGCCCTCCCACGCGGTCTCGGGCGTCACTTCCGCGTTCGCCACCAGCTCGACGATGTTCTTCGACATCGGGTGCCTCCCGCCGCGTCCGGCCCCCGCGGCCCTGCGCGGCAGCGCCATTGTGCTCCCGGGGCGGGCTCCGGAGGAAGGGCCGACCCGACCGGGGGCCCCGCGCGGGCCCGTCGTCGGCGCGCAGCCCTGGCACCGTGCCGCCCTGCTCCGCCCCCGGATCCATCGCTCAATACGACAGGGACGCCATGAGGATGGTGCGGAAGTCCTTGAGCCACGGGAAGGCGCTGGGGAGCTCGAGGGTCCTGCGCAGGTACTCGACGCCGCCGCCGCCGGTGCCGGGCCGGGCGCCGATCATGCGCTCGACGAAGGCGACGTGCACGTGCCGCCAGCGGGTCAGGCACTCGTCGAAGCCGAAGCAGGCGTCGAGGAGGGCGACGAGGGCGGGATGCCGGTCGGGGTTGCGGTAGAGCCAGGACAGGCCGATGTGCTCGGGAGGCGCCAGGAGGCGCCCGATCTCGCGCCAGCGGTTCGACATGCGGATGCCGAGGTCGCCCTGGGGATGGAGGGCCTCGCGGCGGTACTCCTGGTGGAGCGCGGCCACGTTGCTGCTCGCCACCTCGTCCACCCGCTGGCGGAGCTCGGCGTCGTCCTGGCCGCAGAGCTCGGGCGACTGGAGCAGGAGCCCCACGAGGTCCCGCAACGACGGGGAGCGCATGCGGCGATCGATGCGGGAGAGCTCGGGATAGGGCAGGTGGCGAGCGAGGGCCTGCTCGGCGGCGCCGCGGGGCGTGGACGCGGAGGGCTCGGTCACGGCGCGCAGCCCCTCGAGGGCGGCGCCCTGGGGCGGGGCCGCCATGGCCCCCCGCGCCCCCCCGAGCCCGGCCAGGATCTCCAGCTCGCGGAACTGGCTGCTCCCGAAGCCCGACGCCGGGGTCAACCGGCCGCGGAACTCGAGGAACGCGTGGGGCGGCATCGTCGCGAGGATGTCGAAGGCCCCGGTGGCGTGGTCGAGGATCTTCGTGGCCCTGACCATCCGCGCGGTCCAGCGCGCGAGCGTGGGCGAGTCGATGGAGGAGAGGTCCCAGAGGCGCGACGGGGTGCGCGCGCCGCCGGGGACGGGCATCTCGTAGAGCCAGCCCTTCTCCTGGTCGTCGAGCACGTTCGTGGCCCGCAGGAGCCCCGGGTAGAGCTTGAGGATCGACGGGGTCAACGTGCGGAACCCCTCGGGCGGGCGCAGGTCGGCGCGCGGGATGGCGAGCCCGTAGCGTTCGCCCACCGCGGAGGCCTCGTCCATCACGTCGTCGAGGTCGAGCAGCGCCTGCTTGAACCAGAGCTCGAAGGCCTGGTGCGTGACGATGAAGAGGTGCTCGTCGTGGGGCCACGCCTTGGGCCAGGGGTCGCCGGGGCTCCAGCACCGGTGCCCTCCCTCGGGCGCCTCGATCTCGGGCCACGTGGGCCACTCGGCGCGCGTGCGCCCCTTCGGCACGTCCTCGGGGATCCGCTGCGCCGAGAGGATCGCCTCGACGTTGATGTACTCGCTGTAGAGGAGCCACTCCCCGTCCGTGCGGCGGCCCTCGGCGTCGTAGTGGGGCGAGTGGGAGGGGAAGCCGGGGTGCAGGCTCATGGGATCACCGCCAGACGATGCCGACCAGGTCCTTCGCACGCTCGACGGTCTCGCGGATCACCTCGCGGGCGCGCTTCGTCCCGTCGGAGAGCACGTCCGAGACGAGGTTCGGGTCGCGCGCGAGCTCGCGACGACGCTCCTGCACCGGCCCCAGGAGCTCGATCAGGTGCCCGTGGAGGCGCTTCTTGCAGTCCACGCAGCCGATCGACGCGGCGCGGCAGCCGTCGGCCGCCCACGTGAGCGTGTCGGGCGGCGACACGTACTCGTGGATGGTGAAGATGTTGCAGTTCTCGGGCGTGCCGGGGTCCTGGCGGCGCTTCCGCGCGGGATCGGTCATGGCCGGGCGCAGCTTCTCCCACATGGCGTCGGCGCCGTCGGACAGGTAGAGGGCGTTGCCCTCGGACTTGCCCATCTTCCCGCCGCCGTCGAGCCCCGGCACGCGGATCGGCACCTTGGCGACGGCCTGGGGCTCGGGGAACAGGGGGTCGTCCGGACAGAACATGCGGTTGAACTTGTTCGCCAGCTCGCGCGCCATCTCGAGGTGCTGGTACTGGTCCTCGCCGACGGGCACGAGCTGCGCCCGCGGCCCGAGGATGTCGGCGGCCATGAGGACGGGATAGGCGAGGAGGCCCGCGTTCACGTTCTCGGGCTGCTTCTCGCTCTTGTCCTTGAAGGTGACGGCCCGCTGGAGGAGGCCGATGGGCATCAGGCAGGACAGGATCCAGAAGAGCTCGGAGGTCTCGGGCACGCTCGACTGCATGAAGATGACGCTGCGCTTCGGATCGATGCCCGAGGCGAGGATGTCGAGGACGATCCCGGGCGCGAAGCGGCGGATCTCGGCGGGGTTGGGGTGCGTGGTCAGGGTGTGCAGGTCGGCGACGCCGTAGAAGCAGCGACGATCGTCCCGCGCCGAGAGCTCGGCCATCTGGCGGTAGGCGCCCAGGTAGTTGCCGAGGTGCCCCTGCCCGGTCGCCCGGATGAGCGAGAGCACGGTCTTCGTGGAGGTGTCCTGCGCGGTCCCTTGCGGCATGGCCTGCCCTTGTGTGGGGAGGCCGGAGTATACGGGGGGCTGCCCGCGCGGGCGCCCGGCGGGCACGGGCGCCCTCGGCGCCGCCCGTCGGTCGGGAAAGTCCTCCCGGCGTCCCGCGCGAGCGCGATCATCGGGGTTTCCCGGCTTGTCGGGCGGAGGCGCGGCGACGCATGCGGATCCTCATCACGGGTGCGGCGGGCCAGGTCGGCACGGATCTCCTTCCCCTCCTCCTCGCGCGCGGGGACGAGATCGCGTGCTTCGACCTCGCGAAGGCGCCGGCCGACCTCCCGGGCGGCGTCACCTGGCACCAGGGCGACGTGACCGTCGAGGCCGAGGTGTACGACGCGGTGAAGAAGGCGAAGCCCGAGGTGATCTTCCACCTCGCCGCGATCCTCTCGGCGACGGGCGAGCGCATCCCGTTCCGCGCCTGGCGCGTGAACATGGACGGCACGCGCCACGTCCTCGAGGCGTCGCGCCTGTTCGGCGTGCGCCAGGTCGTGTTCGCGAGCACGATCGCGGCCTTCGGCCCCGGTCTCGAGCAGCCCGTGGGGAACGACGTCTCCATGCGCCCCTCGACCATGTACGGCCTCACCAAGGTCGCGGGCGAGCTGCTCGGCGAGTACTACGCGGTGAAGTGGGGCCTCGACTTCCGCGGGGTCCGCTTCCCCGGGCTCATCAGCGCCGTCGAGCCGGGCGGCGGCACGAGCGACTACGTCAACTACATGTACTTCGACGGCGTGCGGAAGGGCGCGTACGAGGCGTTCGTCTCCGCCGGATCGCGCATCCCGCTCATGTACATGCCCGACGCGCTCCGCGCCCTCGTCAACCTCTCCTCCGCCCCCCTCGAGCGGCTCCGGCACCGCATGTACAACATCGCCGCGATGAGCCCCCGCGCGGACGAGATCGCCGCGGTGGTGGCACAGCGCCTCCCCGGCGTGCGCATCACGTTCAAGAGCGACCCGGTGCGGCAGGCCATCGTGGACTCGTGGCCCCAGGCCCTCGACGACGCGGAAGCCCGCAAGGACTGGGGCTGGACCCCGCGGTACGACCTCGAGGCCATGAGCGACGAGCTGATCGCCGCCGTGCGGGCCATACCCACGCCGGCCGCCTCGACCGGGCACGC
>CAZJJQ010000107.1:0-9497 GCA_964546345.1 uncultured Planctomycetales bacterium | reverse complement strand
CGTCGGCGCCGATCAACGGCGCGCCGGTCTCGCTGTCCACGAGCACGAGGGACGCCGGGCCCCCAGGGAGATCGAACGACGCCCGTCCGACGGCATCCGTCACCGCCCTGGCGTGCGTGACAGCCGTGGGGCCGGTCGGCACGCCGCCCCCTCCCCCGCCGCCCCCACCCCCGCAAGCGGCGAGTGCGCCCAGGACCGCCGCCGCGAAGACTCGCACGAGCCCCCTTCCCCGCGAGGTCGGGCGCGTTACCCCGGCGAGTCCGCGGGTCGCGTCGAAGCGGGTGGACGGGGGCGCGGGGACGAACCTCATGGGGACCTCCGGGAGGCAGGGGGATCGGCGGGCAGTGGTCGCCTACCAGACATGACTCGGGAATCCGGGAAAGGGGACAGCGATTCCGTCCCGTCGGCCAACGCCTCGGAGCGACCACCCCGCGTGCGAGACTGGGCCCATGAGCGATGAAGAGCGCATCCTGGAGGTCGTCCGCCGGTACGTGGCGGCGATGCGCGGGGGCCTTCGCCCGGATCCCGAGGCCCTCGCCGCCGAGCACCCGGAGCTCGGCCCCCCTCTCCGGGCCGCCCTGCAGGCGGCGAGCACGGTGGCCGCGCTCTCGGCCGCCCGTGCGACTCGGCACGTGACCCTCTCCCTGCAGCCCCTCCCGCCGACGCGCTACGACCGTGCCGCCTTCGTGGACCGCGGGGGCATGGGGATGGTCTACCGAGTCCACGACGCCTCCCTCGGCAGGGAGGTCGCCCTGAAGACGTTGCCCCCCGCGACGACGGGCCCAGGGTCCGGCGGAATCGGGGACGGGGACGCGGCGGAGGCCGCCGGACGGCGCCAGCGGGATGCCGCCCGGTTCCGTCGGGAGGCCCACCTGACGGCGGCGCTCGAGCACCCGGGCGTGCCGCCCGTCTACGAGGTGGGAGCGTCGGTCGATGGCACCCCCTACTACACGATGCGCCTCCTGGCGCGGGACGGCCGCACACTGGCCAACGAGCTCGCCCGCGCCGAAGGCAGGCGGTTCGAGGAGCGCGCTCCCCTCCTCGAGGCGTTCCTCCGGGTCTGCGACACGGTGGCCTACGCCCACTCGAAGGGCATCCTGCACCGGGACCTCAAGCCCGAGAACGTGGTGATCGGCGAGTACGGGGTCGTCTTCGTCGTCGATTGGGGACTCGCCGCCTGGCGGGAGGAGGGAGACGGCGAGTCGGAGGCCCCCACCCTCCCGGCCCCGTCCCTCCCCGGGGCGGGTCACGAACGGCCCTCCGGCCGGCTCACGGAGCACGGACGCATCCTGGGGACCCCGGGGTATCACTCGCCGGAGGCGGCGACCGGGGACATGTCGTGCGTGGACGAGCGGAGCGAGGTCTTCAGCCTCGGGGCGATGCTGTTCGAGGTGCTGACGGGGACCCTTCCCTTCCCGTCCACGCCCCGCCCCGACTACGCGGCCCGCATCCTCGCCGAGGCGCCTCGGGACGCCCTCGCCATCGACGCCACGATCCCTCGCCCTCTCGCCGACCTCTGCCGCCGCGCGCTCGCGTCCTCCCCCTCGGACCGCCCGCCGAGCGTGGAAGCCCTCGCCGCGGCGATCCGGACCTGGCGGGCGTGCTCGGACGCGGATCGCGAGGCGCTCCGGAGGGTCGCCGAGGCGCAGGCGGCGCTCGGACGGGCGGCGGGGCTGAAGGGGCATGAAGCGAGACAGGCGATCGAGCGCGCCCGGGCGATCGTCGAGGCCGCGCCCGCCCTCGCGACCCTCGGATCGGAGATCGAGGCCGTCCGGGCAGCGTGCGCCGAGGCCACGGCCCGCCTTGAACGCGAGGAGCGCGAGCGGTGGCAGCAGCAGCAGGCGAGGCGCCGACGGCGGCAGCTCGTCGTGGCGGCCGCCGGCCTCCTGCTCCTGGGTGCGTTCGCGCTCCACCGGGTCGAGCGCTCGCGCGCGCAGGGGCGCGAGGACGCCCAGCGCGAGACGTTGGTCGCGCGGCGCACCGCTCTCCGAGAGACCCTCTCCCAGATGGACGGGATCGGCCTCGACACCTCGGGGAGCGACTTCGAGCTCCTCCTGCGGCTCGTCCGCGACGCGAACACCGACACCGTCCAGGCCATCGCGGAGGAGCTCGACGGGATCACGGAGGAGCTCGCCTCGGTGAGGGACCGCGTCCGGCGAGAGCCGCCGATCGAGGGACAGTCCGAGGCCGCGCGGATCGAACGCGCCCAGCTCGTCGAGCTCGGCACGGGGCGACGCCGGAAGTCGCACCTGTTGTGCGAGGCGCTCGGCCACACTCACCTTGCCGAGGTGGCGGCGCCGGCGCTCGGACGGTACCTGGCGGCCCAGTACCACTCCGGTGGGACCGTCCTGGCCGGCGCCGCCCTCGCCCGCCTCGTGTCGGCCCCCACCGGCGGCCCGGAGGCGCTGGCGACGCTTCGCGCCGTGAGCGAGCTCCGCGGGCTCGACCGCGATCCCGAGTTCCGTGCGGGCGTGCTCGCCCTGTTGCCCACGGAGGCCGGGGCGACGAGCGCGGACCCGAGGCTCGTGAAGCCGCCGCCCCCCCCGCCGCGACGTCCTCACGGCGCCCTGTCGGACCCGGTCGTCGGCTCCGACTGGATGGTGCCCGCCTACGTCGAGTCCTGGATGGGCCTCGGCCTCCCGCTCGACAATCGACGGGAGGTCCGGGGAGAGCTCGAAGCCTTCTCGCAGCGCATCGAGCGGACACCGGACGACGCGGGCGGCTGGCTCAACCGGGCGGAGGCGCGTCGGTACGCCGGAGACCTGTCCGGCGCCGAGGCGGACCTGACCCGCGCGATCGAGCTGGCTCCGGACGACGCCGTCGCCTGGGAGCGCCGCGCGAGCGTCCGCCGTCTGTGCGGCAATCACCGCGGATCGCTGGCGGACCTCGACCGTGCGCTCGAACGAACGCCCGATCGCGCGCGCGTGCTGCGGTTCCGCGGTCTCACCTACGTGGACCTCGGGGACGCCGCCCGGGCGATCACGGACCTCGACGCCGCCCTGGCGATCGATCCGGGCGCGGGCGTCGCGCTCTCGTACCGGGCGATGGCGCGGATCGGCCTGCTGGAGCTCGAGGCCGCCGAGCGCGACGCGATGGACGCGACACGGGCGATCCCCGACGTCGCGGAGGCGTGGAACGTCCTGGCCGTCGCACGGCTCCTGCGCCGCCACCCCGAAGCCGCCGCCGAGGCGGCGCTCACCGCGACACGCAAGGGGCGCGACTACTACCTGGGGTGGAACTCGCTCGGCGTGGCCCGATGGCTGAGTGGGGATCGCGGCGGCGCGCGGGCGGCGTTCCGGGAGGCGAACCTGAGCGACCCGCGCCTGCCGTTCGCCTGGTCAAACCTCGGCTTGTGCGACCTCGCGCAAGGGGATCCCACCTCCGCCTGTCGTCATCTCGAGACCGCGATCGAGCGGGGCGGCACGCGCCTGCCGTCCGCATGGCTCGGGCTCGCCCTCGCGCGTCGAGCGTCCGGGGACGCCGCGCGGGCCCGGCACGCGATGGCGGTGTTTCGCGCGCTCGCACCCGAGGACCCGCGCGGCGTGGATCCCGAGGAGCCCCCGAACCCCAAGGCCTCACCTCGGTAGGGCGAGGAAGCCCCTCCCTCGCATTCCCGAGAACGCATGGGTACCCTCCACCGTCCTCGCGGAGCAGGTCTTGACCCCCGAAGAAGCCCTCCGTCTGCTCGCCAGGGCCCGGGCAGGTGACCAGGACGCATGGGCGGCCCTCTACGTCGAGTTCACGCCCATGATGGAGGCGGCGATCCGGCGGTACCGGGGCTCGCCCGCCGACCTGCCCGACGCGACCCAGGACGCCTGGACCCGCGCGATCGCGTGGGTGTCGGATCCCTCGCACGTCGTGGCCTCCGTCAAGCCGTGGCTGTATCGCACCACGCTCAACCAGTGGTTCGACACGCTTCACCGCAAGAGGCGGGGTCCCCCCTCCCGCCACCAGGCGCCGACGGGCGCCGCCCCGGTCACGGACCGGCGCCCCAGTCCGGGCTCGGCGCTCGTGCTCCGCGAGGTGGAAGCCACCTACACGAAGGCCCTCGCTCGGCTATCGCCGGAAGATCGGGAGATCGTGCGCCTGATCCTGGACGAGGGGCTCGATCGGCGCGCCGCGGGTCGTCGCCTCGACCTCGAGCCGGGGACGGCGAAGACGCGGTTCCTCCGCGCGAAGCGCCGGCTCCGCCGCATGATCCGAGACGACCTCGGGAGCACGTGACCGCCCCCGACCTCCTCCAGGTGGTCAAGGACTACGTCGAGGCCTTGCGCAAGGGCGTTGACGTCGATGCCGAGGCGTGGGTGAGCGCCCACCCCGAGCTCGGGCCCTCGCTTCGGGCCGCGCTCGCCGCCGCGCGCACGGTCGCCGCCCTGTCCGCGGCGCGACGCACCGAGGGTCGCCCTGAGCGTCCGGGCGTCGCGTTCCGCTCCCGCTACGAACAGGTCGCCCTCCTCGACCGCGGCGGCATGGGCGTCGTCCTGCGTGCCCACGACCCGGCGCTCGGCCGCGACGTGGCGCTGAAGACCCTGCCCGCGGACGCCGCCGACGTTTCGGGCCGTTCCGCCGAGCGGACACAGGCCGCCGCCTCGCGCTTCCGGAGGGAGGCCCGCCTGACGGCGGCACTCGAGCACCCGGGCGTGCCTCCGGTCTACGAGGTCGGGACCTCGCTCGACGGCGCGCCCTACTACGCCATGCGTCTGGTGGCACCGGATCGACGCACGCTCGCGGACCGGATCGCCGCGCTCGGCGGCCGACGCTTCGAGGACCGCGTGGAGCTGCTGGACGCGTTCCTGCGCGTCTGCGACACGGTGGCCTACGCGCACGCCAAGGGGATCCTGCACCGGGACTTGAAACCCGAGAACGTGGTCCTCGGGGCGTACGGCGTCGTGTTCGTCGTGGACTGGGGGCTGGCCACCTGGAGGGAGGCGTCCGACCCCACCGCCACCGCACCGTCCGCGGCGCCGGAGGCCGACGACGGGGTCCGACGAGCGCCCCGCATGACGCAGCTCGGCGCCGTGCTCGGCACGGCGGGCTACCTCTCCCCGGAGGCCGCCACGGGCCGCATGGACCTCGTGGACGAACGGAGCGAGGTGTACTCGCTCGGGGCGATGCTCTTCGAGCTCCTCACCGGAGAGCTCCCCCACCCCTTCGCGACCCGTGAGGAGTACATCGAGCGCGTGCGCACCGAGCCTCCTCGGCCCGCCACCGACCTCGACGCCACGATCCCCCGCCCGTTGGCGGAGCTCTGCCGAGCCGCGCTCTCCATCGATCGGTCCGACCGACCGGAGTCCGTCGAGGCGCTGGCGGACGGCGTTCGCCGCTGGCGCGCCCTCTCCGACGCCGACCGGGAGGGGCTGCGTCTGATCTCCGAGGCGCGCCTGACCCTCGGTCGCGTACCGGCCCTCGCACCCGAGGAGGCCCGCAACGCCGTCACCCGCGCATTCGGCATCCTCGCGTCCGTCCCGGCCCTCGCCGCGGAGCACCCCGAGCTCGAGACGGCTCGGGAGGAGTGTCGGCTCGCGTCCGCCCGCCTGGACGAGGCGGACCGTCTGCGGTGGGTCGAGCAGGGTGAGCGGCGCCGTCGCAAGCAGCGGCGTCTCCTCGCGGTCGTCCTGCTCCTCCTGCTCGGCGTCGGGACCCAACGCGTGCTCAGCTCGCGCGCCGAGGGCCAGGCCGAGGCTCGACGCGACGCCGTCGCGGCCCGTCGCGCCTCGATCGCCGCGACGATCGAGGAGATGAGGGGCGCCGGATCGGCCGGCTTCGCGAACGACCTTACCTTCGTCCTGCGGCTGGTGCGCGACACGGAGCCGGAGACCGTGGACCTCCTCGTCGGGGCCCTCGATGCGATCTCCGACGAGCTGGCCACGGCCCGTGAGCGGGCAGCAAGCGAGCCGGACCTCGCCGCGCTCGAGGAGCCCACGCGTGCCCGACGGGCACAGCAGCGCTTCGTCCCGCGCAGCCGGCAGCGCCTGGCGCAGCTCCTGTGCGAAGCCCTCGGGCACACCGGAATGGCGTCGCGCTGCGCGCCCGCGCTGGCGCGCCACCTCTCGCTCCAATACGAGCCCGCCTGGCTGGAGCCCGCGGGACGGGCCCTTGCGCTGCTCTCGGACGCTCCAGAAGGGGGCGAGGTAGCGGAGCGCGCCCTGCGCTCCGTCGCGAGCGCGCGGGGGCTCGACCGCGAACCCCAGTTCAAGACGGAGGTCCTCTCGCGACTGCCCGGCCGGGACGGGGGCGGGCGTGCCTCGCGACCCCTGCAAGGCATGCCCGCGCGGCCGCCACGCCCGCCTCACGGCATGCTTGCCGACCCCGGCAGCGGGGCAGATTGGATGGTGCCGGCCTACGTGGAGTCCTGGCTGGGCATCGGGGTTCCCCGCGACGGCCAGCGGGAGGCGCGCGACGAGCTGCGCGCGCTGACCCGGAGCATGGAAGCCACGCCGCTCGACCCTTCGAACTGGGTGAGCCGCGCGGGCTCATGGCGCTACGCCGGGGCACTCGGCGAAGCGGACGCCGATCTCACGCGGGCCCTGGAGCTCGGCTCCGAGGAACCCGGGGTCCTCGAGCTCCGGGCGGACGTGCGCCGACTCCGGGGCGACTTCCACGGCGCGATCCATGATTGCAGCGAGCTGATCGCACGCGCCCCGAGCTCGACCACCGCCCGGCTCATGCGCGGGCTGGCGTGGATGGACCTCGGGGATGGCGCTCGGGCCCTCGAGGACTTCGACGCCGTCCTCCGACAGCCGGGCGAGGTCGGCGCCGCCCCGGCCTACCGTGCGATGGCGCGTATCTCGATGGGCGATCTCGCGGGGGCGGAGGCGGATGGACTGCTCTCCGCCCGGCTCTCTCCCGAGAGCGCGGAAGGGAGGAACGTGCTGGCCGTGGCGCGACTCCTGCAGGGACGAGACGCCGAGGCGCTCGAGGCGGCGGAGGCCGCTGCAACGCATGGCGGGGCGTACACGCTCGCATGGAACACGCTGGGTGTCGCGCGGTGCCGGGCCGGTGATGCGAAGGGCGGAAGGGCCGCCTTGGAGCGCGCGATTCGCCTCGATCCCGAGCTGCCCTTCGCCTGGGTCAACCTCGGCGTGTGGGAGCTTCGATGGGGCACCGCCGAGGCGGCCGAGGCCCGCTTCGAGGGAGCGCTCGAGCGCTGCGAGGGTCGGCTCTCCGCCCCGTGGCTGGGTCTCTCGATCGCCTGCCGCGCCCAGGGAGATGCGTCCGGCGCGAGCCTCGCGAGCGCAGCCTTCGCCGAGCTGGCGCCCGCGGACCCACGCAGCCGCCCCGGCCCTCTCCCGGCGAAGGCGGTCGGGGACGGGAAGTAGGCCCCGCGCACGGCGGTGCAGTCACCCCGGCAGCTGCAGCCGGAGTCCATCGCGCGAGCGAGCCGCGACGCGGGACCACCTCACCCACGTCCCGACCGTGGATGCCCCTCCCCACGCCTCGGACGAGCGGGTCGGAGGCAAGCGCCCCTGGCCTCCTCGCCGTCTCCTCCACGTCGGCAGCTCCGGACCCGGACCCCTTGACCGGCCACTCTCGTCGCGCTGTACTGGAGCCGGAGTCGATCCTGACGCACCCGGTCTGCGTCCCCGGAGGAAGCTCGAGATGAAGGACTTCACCGTCGCCGGCACCAAAGACGGCTTCCGCTTCAAGATCTGGCGCGGAGAGTGCATGGCCCTCCTCGGATTCGACGTCACGGAGCCCGAGGAGGACTTCGTAGGCTTCGCGGTCGAGTACCTGGAACCCGGACAGTCCGAGTGGAAGGTCCTCCACAACCGGATCGCGTTCTCCTACGACACGCCCGGGACCCCGCCGGTGACTGGACGCCGGACCTACCGGACGACGGAGCACCCGCTGCAGAAGTTCCGCTGGGTCCACTTCCCATGGGAGCCACGCCCGGGCGCGTACAGGTACCGCGCCACCAAGATGCACATGCTGGAGGACCGGGCTCCGACTCGCGGAACCTCCATCGAGCTCGAGATCTCCCTCGATCCCGTCACCCATGCCGGGGGCATCGACGTAGGGTTCACGCGCAACTTCGCATCCTCGCAGGCCTTCGAGGCCTTCAAGAAGGACCATGCGATCGCGGGCGACATCATCCCCCCCGACCCCGAGGAGGGGCTGGAGTTCGGCGAGCAGAAGCGCGCCCTGGCCTCGACCCGCGTCTACGAGTGGCTCGGCTTCGAGGCCCACCGCCATCTGTTCGAGTTCCTCGAGGAAGCCGCCCAGGATCCCACGATCCAGGTGGATGCCATGATCTACGACTTCAACGAGCCGGACCTGCTGCTCGCGCTCGAGGCGATCGGTCCTCGGCTGCGGGTGCTGATCGACGACTCCTCCAAGCTCGACAAGAAGAAGCGCGAGGTGGGACATCTCTCGGCGTCCAGCCCGGAGTCCATCGCAGCCGAGCGCCTCCGGGCCTCGGCGGGGACCTCCCACGTGAAGCGGGGTCACTTCCAGGGCCTCCAGCACAACAAGGTGCTCATCGCCAGGCGGGGCGGCGTGCCGTTCAAGGTGATCACCGGATCCACGAACTTCACGTTTCGGGGCCTCTACATCCAGGCGAACAACATGATCGTGTTCCGCCTGCCGGAGGTGGCGAAGCTGTTCGGTGACATGTTCGCGCAGGCGTTCGACCACATGGCCGGCTTCTCGCAGCACGAGCTGTCGGGCAAGTGGCACGTGATCCCGACGCCAGGCTCCCCCGCGGTGCACGTCTGCTTCGCGCCGCACTCCGATCCCGCGCTCTCGTTGAGCCCGGCGGGCGCTGCGATCGACCAGGCAGCGTCCTCCGTCCTGTACTCCTTTGCGTTCATGAACCAGACGAAGTCCGGCGAGGTGCGGAAGGCGCTCGACCGGCTGATGGGCAGGCCGCTCTTCAGCTATGGCGTCGTGAACGAGAAGACGGGCATGGAGATCCGCAAGCCGGATGGTGCGCGAGGCCTCGTGGACTTCGCCTTCCTGGCGGACCATGCCCCGGAACCCTTCCGTTCGGAATGGAGCGGCGGCAAGGGCATCAACATCCATCACAAGTTCGTCGTGACCGACTTCGACAAGCCGACGGCGCGAGTGTTCACGGGGTCGAGCAACTTCGCACCCTCGGGCGAGGCGGGCAATGGCGACCACATGATCATGATCCAGGACCAGAAGGTGGCGCTCGCCTACGCCATCGAGGCGCTCCGCATGTTCGACCACCTGCACTTCCGAAACCTCATGCAGGAGGCGAGTGACGCGGAGCTCCCTCAGAAGCTGTTCCTGAAGAAGCCCATCAAGCTCTCCGGCGCGGCGGAGCCGTGGTTCGCCCGCTTCTACGTGCCGGGCAGCCAGGAGGCGCGGGATCGGCAGCTCTTCGCGTCGTGAACGGACCCTGCGCGGCCGGCTCGCAACGGCGAGGAACACCCTCGGGGTGTCGGGCTGATCCGAGACGCCCAGCGCCGGGGCCGCGTCTCCCCCCCACGCGGCGGATCACGTCGAGGAGGGGATGGTGGACCGCATGGGGTCGG